>JAJBAY010000149.1 GCA_020532515.1 Candidatus Cloacimonadota bacterium
GTATGGGCATGATCATCAAAGAGGAAGATGCCCGGGAAAAGATGGAAGTGGAAGCCACCGAAGTCAAAGCTCCGGCAGAAAAAGATTCCCCAGTGCTGATCTATTATAACTGGTGCAAGAAGTGCGGAATCTGCGTAGCTTTTTGTCCCACCGGATGTCTCGGACGCAGGAGTGATGGCTCACCCTATGTGGAATTTCCGGAAAAGTGCATACATTGTGAGACTTGTGATCGCCTGTGCCCTGATTTCGCGATCACTGGAGCCAAGGAGAAGTAATGCAAAAAAAACCCACAAGCAATCCCACCAAGGCCAAAACCCCGAAGGCGGAGCCTAAGCCAAAGAAATCCAGTGCCGTAAAGGCTGCCAGCAAGATTACCGAGCTGGAAAGCAACCTGGAGCGTAAGACCATCATCATGCAAGGCAACGAAGCTGTGGCTTACGGCGCCTTGGATGCCGGAGTCAATTTCTTTGCCGGTTACCCCATCACACCTTCCACGGAAGTTGCCGAAATTTTGGCGGCAGAGCTGCCCAAACGCGGTGGCGCTTTCATCCAAATGGAAGATGAGATTGCCTCAATCTGCGCCATCATCGGAGCCTCTTTGGCCGGAGCAAAATCCCTGACCGCTACCAGTGGACCCGGATTTTCTCTGATGCAAGAAGGCATCGGTTTTGCCAAGATCACCGAAACCCCCTGCGTGGTGGTAAACGTCCAGAGAATGGGCCCTTCCACCGGCATGCCCACCAGCCCTGCCCAGGGCGATATCATGCAGTCCAGATGGGGCTCACATGGCGATTCCCCTGCCATCGTGCTCTATCCAGATAGCGTGAAAGAAAGCTATGAGCTCACCATTCGCGCCGTCAATCTCTCTGAAAAATATCGTACCTGCGTGATCCTGCTGATGGATGAAGTGATCGGACACATGCGAGAATCCGTGCGTCTGCCTGATATGGCAAACGTGCGCGTAATTAATAGAATCAAACCTACCGTGCCCCCGCACTGGTACAAACACTATGATGAGAATCAGAAATATCTCTCTCCTTTAGCCAGCTTTGGTGAAGGCTATCGCTTTCACGTAACCGGGCTGACCCATGATGCCCATGGCTTCCCCACCAATAAAGCCGGAGAAGCCGGAGAGATGATGGACCGTTTGCGCAAAAAGATCACCTATAACATCCGCGATCTGGTGCAAATCGAAAGCCATCAAATGGACGATGCCAAGATCGCCATCTTTGCGGCCGGCATTACTGCCCGTTCAGCCAAAGCGGCTATCGCCATGGCTCGCGCCGAAGGCATCAAAGTGGGACTTCTGCGCCCGCTTACCATCTGGCCTTTCCCGGATGAAGCAGTGCGCAAAATGCTGCGGGATGTGGATACTGTGATCGTGCCTGAACTCAATCAAGGACAGCTCATCAACGAAATCCGCCGCCTCACCAAAGACAAGAGTGAGAGCGATGTGGTCTCGATTCGAAAAGTAACTGGAGATCTCATCACACCCAATGAAATCCTGCGCAAAATCAAGGAGGTCATCTAACATGGCAAATATCCCTCAAAAAATCGTACATCAGTATCTGCGCCATGACAAAAAGTTCCCCCACGTCTGGTGCGCCGGATGCAGCAACGGCATCATCCTGGGTGCCATCATCAGAGCGATCGCCTCTATGGAGTTGGATCGCGATGATATCGTGATGGTTTCCGGAATCGGTTGTTCTTCCAGAATGCCGGTTTATATAGACCTGAATACCATGCATACCCTGCATGGCCGGGCCATCGCCTTCGCCACCGGCATCAAAATGCACAAACCCAAAATGAAAGTGATCGTGGTGACCGGAGATGGAGACTGCACAGCAATCGGTGGGAATCATCTGATCCACGCCGCGCGCAGAAACATAGACCTCAGCGTGATCCTGGTAAATAATAACATCTACGGAATGACCGGAGGACAGTGTTCTCCCACCACTCCGCATGGCGCTATTGCTACCACAGCACCCTACGGCAATATCGAGCCTGAATTTGACATCTGCAAACTGGCGATAGGAGCCGGTGCCAGCTTTGTAGCGCGCACCACAGCTTTCCACGTTACCGAAATGCAGAACTATATCCAGGCCTCAATGGAGCACCCTGGATTCTCTCTGATCGAAGTGATCTCTGCTTGCCCTGTGATCTACGGTCGCCTGAATAAGAAAGGTGGAGCCCCGCAGATGATGAAGGAATTCAGAGACAATTCCGTCCCTCTGACCGCAGTGGATAAACTGCCCCCAGAGCAGGTGGAAGGCAAGATCGTGCGAGGCATTTTGCGCAGGGAAATCCAGCCTGAATATACTGCTGCCTATGGAGATCTGATCCAACGGGTGCAAGCATCTGGTGGAGGCGAGGAATGAAATTAGAAAAGAACTATGAAATCCGTCTTTCCGGAAGCGGCGGCCAAGGCCTCATTCTGGGTGGAATCATCCTGGCCCGCGCTGCTGTGCTGGACAATCATAAGGTGACTCAGACCCAAAGTTATGGCCCGGAATCCCGGGGTGGATATTCCCGTGCTGATGTGATCA
>JAJBAY010000048.1 GCA_020532515.1 Candidatus Cloacimonadota bacterium
CGTTTGTCTCATTGTGGAACCTCCTGGGGTGTATATAGTTACCCCATACTCTGGGGGGTTCTTTTTTTGTCAAGATATATCTTCTATTTACAGAATATTTTTACATTATTTTATACGCTGCGTGCATTGACAGCAATATTACAGCATGCGTGGCAATAAGAGACCTCTTTACCTGTTAATAGAGCCCATCATTTCAGAGTAATAATGGAAGAATAAGGAGGCAGAGAAAAAATGGGGGGATGCCTGGTATAGAATAGAATTTAGACCTTGACAGTGGACGGATTTCCACACTTTTTCTGCCGCCGTTCTACGAGACAGTTTGCGGGAAGTTGCGATTCCGCAATTCGACAAATTATTTTTCTGTTTTGCAAATTTGGCTATTACTGCCTGGAGATCGAGTAAAAAGTCATGCCTAAAATCGATAAACTAAGCCCTATCAAGTAGACTTTTCATGAGAAAGCCAAGCAGATGAGTCTTGATGCGAGGCCAGCCCAGCGACAAAGCTCCCGAACTCCTGACTTTCCGCAGCTCTAAACCCCAACTCACCCACTCTCCGGATCCCGCAAAGCACTCAGATACTGAATCACGTTTTCAGGCCAGAGCTTCCCCACCGGGCTGTCCTCATAGGCCTGGAAGCTTTGCAGGAGGAGCATTCTGCTCTCCATTTCGGCTTCGAGGGCCAAGTCTTCCATCTCTTTTTTCAGTGGGCCAAGCTTGCGCTGATATGTGGCGCTGTCTATTTCGCCGGATTTCAGGGCGCGCTTGTACTCCTTGAGTTCCTGAGTGATAGCGTCCATACGCTGCCTTTTATTAAGCAGCACAGGGTCCAGGTGCTTTGCATAATGGACTGCTTTCTCGTATTCTGCCAGGGTCGCCAGCAATTCCGCTTTGTGCTCTTCCACGTAGAGGCAGAAGCTATACAGATTGGCCAAGAGCTCTGCGGCTTTGGTAGCTCCGGCAGGGCCAGAGTAATTGCGAAACTGTCGGAGTGGGATCGGGACATTTCCGGAGCTTTGGCTAATCCCCCGATAGGGGCTGGTGATGCTGATGGTGATTTCTCCTGAATTGCGCTCCAGGATTTTACCGGTCACGCTTACTCTGTCAATTTCGACTTCTATATGGTCATCTTCTATTTTGACTTTGGAAAGATCGGCCGTACTGTTCATGGGTTCCTCCATAGAATGTTTAATCATTGATAGTTCTTGCAAAAAATAGCGCGCAGATCACGCTGATTAGGCAGATTATTGGGGGGGGGTATTATCCGGATAAATCCGCCTAATCCGCACTATCCCTGTGACTATTTTCTTAATCGGCTCTTGAGCCGGTGCGATGTGTCTTCTAATTAAATTCCAGTTGGAAGGGCAAAAGATTACCTTGGGGATTATGCCGGCTGTGCCCGAAAGAATCGCCAATAATGGCAAAGACGATCAGCCTGAAAGTATGGGCAAATTCCTCTTCAGCCAGGACCTCGCGGAAAAGCCGGGCTACGTGCTCCGGCGGATTCTGAAAGGCTCCACAGCCGAAGGCGCTTAGCACCAAGGCGTCGTGGGAATTTATGAGGCCGATTCGGAGGATGGCGCGGATCTTTTCTTGGGCAGCCCCTACCACAGATTCGGAGATCTGCAGCTTTCCATCTACGGACACCAGATGCGGGTAGGCTATGGCGGCCACGGTGATCAGATGGAGCGGAAAGGGCTCCTCCAGCAGATAATAGCCCGTTTTTTCCGAGGATCTGAAGACAGAAAGATCCGGAGAGTAAATGCCGCCGGATTCCTCCGGGATGGGATAGCTGAACAGGAGATTGCGCTTGACCTTGTAACGCGCAGGAGCATCCACAAACTGGAGCAGCGAGCTGAAAGCGGTGGATCTGCGGAAGATGTTTTCCTCCTGAGTGCCGATGCCTTGTTCTACCAAACCGCCGGGGATGTAGCTATCCGCCATATTCAGGACGGCGGGATTAAAACCGGCAAGTGCGAGCAATCTGGCAGTTTCCAGACAATCTGCCCCGATCGTAAAGACCTCGGTAGCATAGACAGAACCAGACAGAGGTTTTTCAAGAACGCGGGTATCCGGATAAAACACCGTAGCAGCTTGGGATTTGCTAATCGCCTCATTATCCAGATAGACGGTCTTTCCAGCAGCGGATTTATATGCAGCAGCATGCACGATCTCGATGGTGTTTGCATACACATCCCGCCTGAGCGAATCGCAGAAACCGTGATCATGTGCAGAATCGTGAAAACGCTGTAGCCATGTGGAATGATCCCAGTCCGGGGTCCGGGAATTAAGCTTTGTTGATGCCATTATTTCTCTCCTTTTGTTTAAAGCCTTTTTATATTATAAACAGAAATGGAAAAAAGTGAAGAACATTTATTTCGCCTTTTACTATATGTCTGAAATCGAACGGTTCCAGATTCCAGGGCCTTATCCGCAGGATGAGAGGCTGTTAGGCTTGGATACTTCTCTGCCCAGCCTATCCTACCCCATTTGTTGTCGTAGAACTGCCGTGCAGATAGCAGGAATAAATCCTCTTATCTCCACGGCATCTCCACGGTATCCTATCCAGGAAGAACTCTACAAATCACGGGATGAGCAGGCTGATTCGAGAATTATCTTGACAGAAGTATCCCCAGATTTTAGCGTATTTTTGTCTTTATACAAACAGTATATCTATAGAAAAGATGAGGATAGCTTGATCAAAGGTCGATATAATGTCCACGAAAGAGGAACAGATATGAAAGTTTACCCCATGGAGTCATTCAGCAAGAGCGCTTTGCGCGAGCTGAGCGGCGATCCCGGCTTCTGGAAAGACCCATCACTCCCTTTTGGGCAGATCAGATTGCAGCAGTATCTGGCCAATCCCTATGCCGATGAGGACGATATCTTATGGCTTTTTTCCAGATCGGAAGAGGGCATCATCGCTTATCTGGGCATGGTGCAGGATTATGTATGGTTAAAGGGGCGCAGGCAAAAGATAAATTGGATCACCAGCCAATGGGTGCATCCCAGCCTTAGAGGCACCGGCCTGGGCGATGAACAGCTGCGGAAGGCCCGTGCATGTAATGAGCATTTCGCCGGCAATTCCGGCACTCCCATCTCGCAAGGCAGGGCCTTAAAATACCACGGGATGAGGAAATACACCGAGCGGGCACGCAGCTTTTATCTGTGCAATCTCAATGCCTCTATCCTGCAGGATTTTGGCCTTTTGAATCCCGTGGTGAAAGCGGTTCTGCCCTTGGGGCAAGCCATCCTTGGTGCGGTATATAAGCTCAAACTGCGTTCCTGGCTGAGAAGCCGTCAGCCTTGCCAGATCAAGATCGAGCAACTAAGCCAATTGGATTCTGAATCCCTTGCTTTCTTAGCAGGGTTTTGGCCCCAGGATTTTGCCATTCACAGCCCTGAGTCTTTTGAGTGGCGGAGCAATAACCTCGTTAATACCCCTCGCCTGAAAGGGATCGAGGCTGTGCGCAAGACCTATTTTGGCAATCTGGGCTTTTCTCAGCAGGTCTTCAATCTGAAACTCCTCAATGAAGGCGAGATGATCGGCTATCTGAACCTTGTGATTACCGATAAAATCCTGAAGCTGCCCTATTTCTATCTGAATAGCGATTATGCCGAACAGTTTATGACCTTTCTGGGCAAAGTGGTCTTGCACAACGAGATCCAGGCCATCTACAGCCAGCATCCGGGCTTTAATTCTCTGATGCAAGAGCAGCGCTTTCCCCGCCTTTATACCAAGTCCTACCAGATGCCAGTGCTGATCTCTGCTGCTTTAGAAGGGCTGGAGCCAGGGAAAATAGTGCAGGATGGCGACGGTGCCTTTTAAAGCTTTGAGCCTGTTTCCGCTCAAGGGCTCGCATTTGGTGCTTTACTATCATCGGGTGGGCGAGTCTGGAGCCGAATTCTATCCGGATGGAATACAGAGCGCAGAGTTGCTGCAAGCAGTGCAGGGCTTTCAAGAGCTGGGTTTCCGCTTTTGTTCCTTGAGTGAGGCCTATCAAAAAGCGGGATCAGATAGAGAGCTCAGCATCAGCCTGACCAGCGATGACGGCCTGGCCTCTAATCACGATATAGTGCTGCTCATCGCAAAAAAGCTTGGCATCCCTCTCACCCTGTTTGTGATCGGTAAATGTTTGGATAATCAAGCTTTGGCCTGGAATCATAAACTCATCCAGATTCGGAGGCATAGCACCGAGATAGAGCTGCAATCCGAGCTGGTAAAGCTGAGTTCCTCTTTCCAGATCAGTGCAGAAGGTAGCCTTAGACAAAAGCTATTCAGCGTGACAGATAGCAAAAAGGATGAACTATCCGATCTGCTCTGGGAAATCTTCTGTCCCGAAACTCAAAGCGAATTCCTGCAACGCACACAGCCCTTTTTGAGCGCTGCACAGATGCAGGATTTACAGGATAACGGAGCTGAATTTGCCCTGCACAGCTGCAGCCATGCCGATTTTAGCCGGCTCAGCTATCCCCAGATGCTGGCGGAACTCAAACATAATCAAGCAGATCTGGCAGATTATATCCGGCAACCGTCTCCGTTCTTTGCTTTTCCCTATGGGCGTGAATGCAGCCGTAAACTGATCCCCAAGCTCTGCCACGATGCCAAGCTAAAGGCCGCTCTGGGCTTCCGCTTCCGCATTTCTGACAATCGCCGGCAAAGCGCTCTCTGGCAAAGGATTCCCCTGGAAAATGGGGATGTCTTGAGCCTCGAACAACTGCTTTTGCGGCCAACAGCCAGGCTCCTGAGGGCTCGCTAAAGCCGTAGAGTGCAGAAAGTTCTTGACAATATCAGCCCCTATATAATCTTTATAGTTCAGCTTAATAAAAAAGTCGATAAGGAGAAATGGTAACATGTTAAAGACATCAATCGCTCCCGATGGCAAGGAATATCCTCTTCCCACTGAAGAAGATAACGCAAAGGAACGAGAACTTTTAGTAAAGATAACTGATGAGCAGCGTGCCAAAGGCAGAAAGATAGTGGCCGTACAAGGCCTGGGCTTTGTAGGCTGCGTAATGGCTGCCGTGGTGGCCGATGCCACCGATAAAGATGGCAATCCGATTTATTTTGTGCATGGACATCAACGCCCCTCCAAACGCTCTTTTTGGAAGGTTCCGGTGATCAATTCCGGCGTGACTCCAGTGAATTCCTCCGATCCGGAAGTACCTGAAATATTCCATCGCACCGTGGTGGAAAAGAAGAACTTACGTGCCACCAGTGAAGACAGCGTATATAGTCTGGTGGATGTGGTGGTGGTGGATATTCAGCTCGATGCCACCAAACCGGCATTTGGTGAGGCCGAAAAAGGCTATTGTGATATCACTGGCTTCAGAGAAGGCATCCGTATGCTGGGCAAGCACATCAACCCCGAAACCCTCGTTTTAGTGGAGACCACCGTGCCTCCGGGAACCTGTGAAAAGATCGTGAAGCCTATTCTGGAAGAAGAATTTACCAAACGCGGTATCGACATCGCGCAGAATCCTCCTTTGGTCGCCCATTCCTATGAACGGGTGATGCCAGGCTCGAAATATGTCTCCTCCATCCGCGATTTTTGGCGGGTATTCTCCGGAGTGAATCAGAAGAGCATCGATCTTTGCCGCGAATTTCTCAGCAACGTGCTGAACGTGGAAGAATATCCCCTCACTCAGCTGGACAGCACAAACGCCTCTGAGCTTTCCAAGACCATGGAAAATAGCTATCGGGCCACCAATATCGCCCTCACTCTCGAATGGGCACGTTTTGCAGAGCAGATCGGAGTGGATATCTTCAAAGTCCGCGATGCGATCCGCAAACGCAAAGGAACTCATGACAATATGTTGCGCCCCTCCCTCGGGGTGGGTGGATATTGCCTCACCAAAGATCCCGTCCTGGCGAATTGGGCTATGGGTGCACTCTTTGACGTTCCCGGCCAGCTTTCGATGGCGATCAACAGCGTGAATATCAACGATACCATGCCCTTGCATACCATCGAGCTCATCAAAAAGGAAATTCCCGAGATTAAAAACCTCAAAATCAGCCTCTTGGGCGTGAGCTATCTGGAAAACGTAGGTGATACACGCCACAGCCCCTCCAAGACCCTGGTGGAATTTTTGCGTAGAGACCTGGCCCGGGTGCGGGCGCACGATCCCTATGTAGAGCATTGGGACGAACTGGAAGAAGTGACGGTGGAAAAAGACCTGGCGGCAACCCTGGATGGTGCGCAGGTGGTGATTTTTGCCGTGGGACACGATCAATACAAGAATCTGGAGCCCAAAGAAGTCGTCGATATGTGCAAGACTCGTCCGCTCATCATAGATTGCTCGAACTTCCTGGATGACACTAAAATCAATAAATACAAGGGCCTGGGCTGCAAAGTACGCGGCGTGGGTAAAGGCCACATCGTATAGAAACCCGAATTTATCATAAATCCTGCCAGATTGTTTTTACCTTGGCAGCAACGATATGGGGCGAGGAAACTTCGCCCCTTTTTTGGGATGTGAAATGGAGATGAACGACGACCGGCAGCTGTATTCCACCGAGATCAAGGAACTCCTGCGCGAAAGTCTCAGCCGCATGATCGAAGGAGAATTTTCTTCCCATACGGACGATCCAGTCTTCGTCACCAGGCAAAGCTATCCCATGTTTGCCAGGGTCGAGAGCCTTCCCCTGTATCCGAAACTGATTCCAGAGGTCATTCTGTCCTGGGCAAAGCTGGACACCACACAGGAATTTAGGCCTGAGGACATCCTCGTGCTGGATCTCGAGACCAGCGGTCTGGGCAGAGGGCGGACCGTGGCCATCATGATCGGCCTGGGCTATTTTCAGGACGGAGAATTCTATGTGGAGCAGATCTTCTTGCCGGATTTTGATGCGGAAGAACATAGCTTTGATCGCTTGCGGGAGCTCTGTGAAAGCCGCTCTTTATTGATCACCTTCAACGGCAAAACCTTCGATGTACCGGTGCTGGAATCCCGCCTGCTCTACCATCAGATCTGGCTGAATCTCAGGGAATTGCAACATTTGGATTTACTGCACATCGCCCGTCGGCTGTGGAAACGCAAACTGCCCTCCTGCGCCCTGGAGACCATCGAATATTACGTTTTGGGGCACATCCGCGATCAGGAGCTGGATCTGCCTGGATGCGACATCCCACAGGCCTATTTTGACTACCTCACCACCGGTGAAACTGAACTGATCAAGCGCATCTTTATGCACAATCAAGACGACATCCTGCATACGGCAGCGCTGTTTACCCTGATCTGCGATAGCTGTAACTATCCTCCGGCCCAGGGGCTGGATCCCCGCATCGATTATCATGCCCTGGCCCGGCTACATCTCAGTCAAGAGCAGCCAGACCTGGCCAAGCGCATCCTGCTTGATATGCTATCCCAAGGTATGGTAAATCCAGAGGCGCTCCATGAATTGGGCACTATTTTCAAAAGAGAAAAGGATATCGAACAAGCTCTGGCCAGCTATCAAATTGCCGCAGATCTAAGGCATCCTCCCTCCATGCTGGAATGCGCGAAAATCTTGGAAAGGCAGAAGGACTATAGCCCGGCTTTAGCATTGAGCCAAGAAGTTCTAAGCTTGGAAGAAGGTCGCTATATGCGGGATCCCAAGCTCATCTTTGAGGTGCAAAAGCGCATAAACCGGCTTCAGAGAAAGCTTGGGAAAAAGTAATAGTTACACGGATTTAATCTGTTGTTTTGCATGATTAGATCTAAGCTATCAAATCACCCTAACCTGAAAACTCGAAAACTTGAAAACCTTAAAACGTTAAAGCTTTAAAACGCTAAAACCCTAAAAACAAACAATCCGCTTGACAAAAAAGCGCATCTGAATTCTAAAGATTAATACACTAGTGATGGGGGCCTATAGCTCAGCTGGTAGAGCTTCCGGCTCATAACCGGATGGTTGGGGGTTCGAGTCCCTCTGGGCCCACCACTTTTTTCTTTTCATTTTCTTGTCTTGCTTTATCTTATAACCTGAGGAATGATTATGAAATATATCCAGATCACAGTTCTGCTCCTGATGCTGATGTCAGCTCTGGGAGCCACCAAATACGCAGGAGAGATCTTCAGCTTTAGCCCTGGCGTGGCAAATCAGGCCATGGGCGGCACGGGGCTGAGCTTCACAGCTTCGCCTGCGGCGGGATGGTGGAATCCGGCTCTTTTGGCTGCAGATTCGCCGGCCGGGATAGAGCTCATGCGCAGCGAACACTTTGAAGGCCTGCTTAGCCAAAATCAGCTCTCGGTAAGTTTTGGCAATGCCGTTTCGCTAAATATCAATCACTTGGCCATAGACAAGATCAAGCTTACCAAGCTCGAAAACGAAGACGAAGCGCTCAGCAACGACAACCGTCCTTATGTGTGGAAAACCGTGACCAATCAGGACCTGATCCTGTCCGCCAGCTTTGCCCGCCCCCTATCTGAACGCATCTTTGTGGGCATCTCGCCCAAAATAGCCTACCGCGATCTCGCGCAGCACAGCGGTTACGGCTTTGGTGCAGATCTGGGCGCACTTTGGACATCCGGCAACCATCTGGCGATGGGTCTGAATCTCAGGGACTTCTTTGGCACCCAAATCCTGTGGGAAAGCGGCGAACATGAGATTGCCCTGCCGAATCTGGATCTGGAAGCATCCTACGGTTTTGAACTCTTGAAGTACGAGATTCCCGTGCTGCTGGCTGTCAGAGCCCAAGCTTTTCCCGAAGAGCGCGGAGAGGCCTCAAACCTCAGCAGCAAAGGCCTGAGCGCGGATCTGCATGCGGGACTGATGCTACAGATAATCCCCCAATTGAGCCTGATGACCGGCTATGACGTAGATAGTTTTACCGCCGGTCTGGGTTTGAATATCAAGTCTCTGGGTATTAATTATGCCTTCAAAGCCAAAGCTTATGACAGCCTGGGCTACACTCAGAAGATCTCCCTTGGGTATTCGTGGTAAAGAAAATAGCCCTTTTGGGCGCTACAGGCTCGATCGGGACTTCCTTTTTTGAAGTATATGAAGAGCAGAAAGATCGACTAAAACTCTCATTTGTAGCGGCACATCAGAGCTATCAGAAGCTCTGCCCTCTGGCAATCAAATACGGCGTCGAAACCGTAGCCCTGACCGGCATCACAGATTTATCCGAACAGAAATATATCCGGCAGAGTTTCCCCGAGCTCAAGCTGTATTTCGGCGAAAGCGAGCTCATCCGCCTCCTGGAGAATGAGGATTATGAGATCGGGCTCAACGCCATTGGCGGATCCTCTGGCATTGGCGCCACCTTTGCCATTTTGAAACGTGGCAAGAAATTGGCTCTGGCCAATAAAGAATCTCTGGTCATGGGCGGTCATCTGGTACAGAAGCTAAAACAGCCCGGACAGATCATCCCTGTGGATAGCGAGCATTCGGCGATCTTTCAGGCCTTGGGACAGCATCCCTTGTCCGAGGTCAAAAAGCTGATTATCACCGCTTCTGGCGGGGCTTTCCGCACTCTTCCTTTAAATGAATTTGCCTCTATCACTCCCGCCATGGCCCTGAAACATCCGAATTGGGATATGGGTGCGAAAGTCACTTTGGACAGCGCCACCATGTTCAATAAAGCTCTGGAAGTGATGGAAGCTCATTGGCTCTTTGATCTGCCTTACGCTCAGATCGAGGCGGTGATTCATCCTCAGTCCGTGATTCACTCTTTGGTGCAGTTTATTGATGGGTCGTTACTTGCGCAGCTCAGCTCTCCGGATATGAAGCTGCCCATTCTTTATGCCCTTAGCTATCCGGAGCGCTGGAATTCAGAGCTGGTGCAGACTGATCTTTTAGCTCATAAAGATATGAGTTTTCAGGCTTTGGAATCTGCGCGTTATCCATTATACTATCTAGGACTTGAAGTGGCCCAGGCTGGCGGTATCATGCCCACCATCATGAATGCCGCCGCTGAGGCCGCTATGCAACTTTTCCTTTCCGAGACCATCCGTTTTACCGATATTCACCCACTGGTAGAGCGCATTATCCAGGCTTCAGAGCAGATTCCTGATCCTGATCTTGAGACCATAATAGCCTGCAACAAAGATACCTATGCCAAGACTTTGGCCTTAGATACTTAAAGAAATAAATCATTCAAATACGGAGATAAAATGAATTACACAGATTATGCTATTGAGCAGATTTTGAGGCTCTGCAAGACCCCCAGTCCCTCTGGCTATACCAAAAAAGCTACTGATCTTTTGCAGAAAGAGCTGGTAGCTCTGGGATTTGAACCGCAGTTTTCCCGTAAGGGCTCGGTTTTGGCGAGCCTGGGTGGGACCGGAAATCCCTTGGTTCTGGCAGCCCATGTAGATACCCTGGGGGCCATGGTGCGCTCTGTAAAAGCCAGTGGCCGCCTGCGTTTCACCAAGATCGGCGGTTACCCTGAAAACAACATCGAAAACGAAAACGTCATCATCCATACCCGGGATGGCAAAGAGTACAGCGGAACGGTTTATATCAATGGCCCTGCGGTGCATGTTTACAAGGATTCCGGCCAAGCCAAGCGCGATGATGAAAACATGGAAATCGTGCTGGATGAAATCGTGAAAAGCAAGCAAGATACCTTGGCACTCGGGATTTCCCCGGGAGATTTTATCTCGCTGGATCCCCGCACCATCTATACCCCTTCCGGCCACATCAAAAGCCGCCATCTGGACGATAAAGCCAGCGCCGGAGTGCTATTGGCTCTGGCCAAACAGGTCTCGGAAGGCAAGCTTCAGCTTTCACGCCAGGTCAGCATCCTCTTTACTACTTACGAGGAAGTGGGGCATGGCGCTGCTTGCGGATTTCCGGCAGACACTGTGGAGATGATTTCCGTGGATATGGGCGCAGTGGGCGAAGATCTAGGCACCGATGAATACTGCGTTTCTATCTGCGCCAAGGATTCCGGCGGCCCCTATGATTGGGATGTGACCGATGCCATGATCCGCTTGGCCAAAGAGCTTAAACTGCAATACTCAGTGGATATCTATCCCTTCTATGGCTCTGATGTGGGAGCAGCTCTGAGGGCCGGACACGACATCAGATACGGCCTCATCGGCCCCGGTGTCTTCGCCTCTCACGGCTATGAACGTACCCATAAACAGGCCATTGAGAATACTTTGAAATTGCTTCAGGCCTACGTAACGCTACCGTAGTCTTAGTTTAGAAAGTATAGAGTGTTTAGAAGGTTTAAAGAGTTTAGAAGGTTTAGAAGGTTTATCGTGGTGGCAGATGCCGTTTCGCCCCACCATAAAACCCTAAAACGCTAAAACGTTAAAACCCCCTTATGCAAATTGTTCTTAAAACTGGAGCAGTAATTGCATATTGTATAGGATAAATGATATTTATATGGAGATATTATGCGAATGAGTGTGCTCGCACTTTTGCTTGTAGCCTTGATCCCGTTTACTTTAAACGCGGTTTTGCCCAGCTGCTACCACAGTTACGATGAAATTAGCTCGATTCTTTTTGATTTGGAGAATCAGCATCCCGATATAGCTAAAGTACATCTGATCGGCTATAGCCAGCAAGATGAGGTTCCGATCTATGCCATGCAGATTTCGGCTGATGTACAGGGAAGCTGGCAGCGCCCCGCTCTACTTTTTGTGGGGCAGGTGCATGCCGAAGAGATCATGGGCGTGGAGCTCACTTTGGCCAATATTACTGAGATTCTGGAGCATCGGAACCAAGCGCCTTATGGACTGTGGATCAATCAATTAGATACTTGGTGGGTGCCTACTCTCAATCCCGAAGGACACAATGTAGTCACCGCCAATCTGGATACATCTTATCGTAAAAACAAACGTGATAACAATGGAAACGGCATCTTTGACTTTTCACCCCTGGTGGGTTATGACATCGATGGCGTGGATATAAACCGCAATTTTGACTTCAACTGGGCACATGGCGACACCTTGATGCAGCCCGGTGGAACGGAAGTTTATGACTATTACCGGGGGCCTGCACCCATGAGCGAAAGCGAAATCCAGGCGATCAAACGGCTGGCAGATGAAAAGAAATTCATCTACAGCATCTGCTGGCACTCTTCCCGCAGCGGAAATTTCTCGGAAAAGGTCTATTACTCCTTCAATTGGAAAGATGTGCGCCCCTCTCCGGATTTGCTTTTTGCCAAGTCCATCGCCCAGGGTGTGGCCTCGCAGATCACCAAAGAAAACGGCTCCGCTACTTATGAATTCTACCCCAATACTAGCCGCCAGGGCTGCTTTCATGACTGGATGTACCTGCAGTATGGTACCTTCCAATTGCTCATCGAGATGGGGACCAGCAACCTCCAGCCGGAAGAGCCTCAGATGCTGGACACTTTGTCCCGCTGTAAACAGGGAGTCTGGTGGCTCTTGAACCGTGCTCTGCTGTTCTCCACCGCAGTGCCTTCAAGCTCGCTCCTTACCGGCAATATCAAGGATAGCTCCACAGGGGAAGCGATCGAAGCCGAGATCATTATCCAAGGACGTCATGCGCCCTGGTTTGTACCCCGCACCTCGGATTCTGAAACCGGACGCTATTTCAAAGCCCTGCCCACAGGAACCTACACCGTGCAAACCCGCAAAAAAGGCTATTGGGACAATATCGGCACTGGGGTAAGGGTAAATAACGGATCCTGGAGTTACCACAATCCTATGCTTAGCCCCAAAGAGCCTGCCATTATGCAGGGCTCAGTGCGCAGTGGATCAAGCAATATCAACGCAGTGATGCTCATCAAAGATATTCAGCCGGATACTCTGATCATCGCTGGAGACTATATCCACCACGGCTACGAGGGTGAATATCCCATCGAGATCTTTGCCGAAGGCTATTATCCCTATTTGGGAAGCGTCACTCTGGCGCCAGGTACTCAACATCGCACCTTCGATCTCAGCCCAGCCGAAGTCCTCTTTTCGGAAGACTGGGAATCTGGCACCGATGCTTGGGAGATAGAAGGCCCCTGGGTCTTACAGAATGAGCTTTCTGCCTCGGGATACGCCATCACAGATAGCTGGGGAGGACGCGGTCACTACGCCCAAAATTGCGACGTGTGGATCAAAACTGTGAACCCCATCTTTATCCCTGCCAATAATTCGCCCCTGCTGTACTTCGATTCTCACCTTCACACCGAGTGGGATTTTGACCCCGTGACTGTGGAAGTCTCTACAGATGGCACCCAGTGGACCCAGGTCTTTGTCAAATCCGGACGTCACGATTGGTGGCAAAAGGAATATGTCCATCTTGAGGATTTCTCCGGACAGAGCATCTATCTGCGCTTCCGTTTGGTGGATCAGAGCGTGGATGAGAAGCTTACCGATCCTGGCTGGACCCTGGACAATATCACCCTCATCACCGGCAGCACCACTGCCAATGAAGATGAGATAGTGCCCGGAATGCCGCAGGCTGTCTTGTATCCGAATTTCCCCAATCCCTTCAACCCCCAGACCACGATCAAATACTCTTTGGCACAGGCAGAAGATGTCACGCTCGAGATCTTCAACCTCAAGGGTCAGCGGGTGAGAAGCTATACTCCTGGTGTACAAAAAGCTGGTAATCATGATTTTGTCTGGAACGGCACCGATGATCAAGCCCGCGAAGTGGCCAGCGGAATCTACTTCTACCGTTTGAACTCACCGAACTACTCGCAGAGCCGTAAAATGATTTTAATGAAGTAGCATGAGTTTTAGCGTTTTAGCGTTTTAGCGTTTTAACGTTTTAACGTTTTAGCGTTTTAACGTTTTAACGACTTCCCTGATTCAGCCCACAAAAATACCGGCTCTCGTGAGAGCCGGTATTTTTATAAGGAAGCTTTCTGTTGATCAGACTTCCATAATCTCTTTTTCTTTGGATTTTTCTACTTCATCGATCTTCTTGATCCATTCGTCAGTGATATCCTGGATCTCTTTGAGAAACTTCTGCTCCTCGTCTTCGCTGATGTCACTGTCTTTTTCCATCTTCTTAACAGAGTCGTTGGCGTCTCTGCGGATGTTGCGGATCGCGATGCGGGCATCTTCACCCAGCTTTTTCAGATCACGTACTATTCCCTTGCGTTTGTCCTCTGTGAGAGGCTGGAAAGGCAGGCGGATCAGATTGCCATCATTTTCCGGAGTGATGCCAATATTGGCACCCAGGATGGCTTTTTCGATATCAGCCAGGGTGGTTTTGTCCCAGGGTTGAACGACTATCGTTCTGGCTTCCGGGATCGAGATATTGCTGAGCTGTTTGATGGGGGTGGGCTGTCCATAATAGTTGATTTTGATATCATCCAGGATAGACACGCTCGCCCTTCCCGTCCGCACTTTGGAAAAGTAGTGCAAGAGGGTATCAAAGGATTTCTGCATTTTCTCGTTAGTAGTATCTTTCAGTGTTTGCATCATTTACCTCGGTTTTAGGGATGAATGTAGGTGCCGGTATTGGCATCCTGCAGGGCAGCTTTCAGGTTTTGTGGCTTTAAGATGTTGAAAATCTTGATCGGCATGGAGTTTTCCGCAGCCAGAGAGAAGGCACTGAGGTCCATCACTCTAAGGCGCTGCTGAAGGCAGGTCTGATAAGAGGCATCTTGAATAAAGGTGGCATGGGGGTCTTGCATCGGGTCTGCTGTGTAAAGACCATCCACCTTGGTGGCTTTGAGCACGATATCCAGCTTGAGCTCCAGCGCTCTCAGCACAGCGGCAGTATCCGTGGTAAAATACGGATTTCCCGTGCCTCCTGCCACAAAGCAGATTTTGCCTTGGGAGAGGGCTGCTTGCACCTTGGGTGCACTGTAATGCACTGCTACCTTATCCAGCACAAAGCTGGAAAAGACTTCTGCATCACAGCCTTTGGAAAGCAGGATCTCGCTGAGGTACAGCGCGTTTTGGATCGTGGCCAACATACCGATATTATCCAGTGTCACCCGGGAAAGGCTCTTATTGCTCGAGCTTCCGCCCCGGAAGATATTGCCTCCGCCCAGAACTACAGCAATAGTGTAGCCCAGGTTCTTCAGCTCTATCAGCTCATCGGTGAGTCGGCCCAAGACCTCGTCATCAAAGCCAAAGCCAGAAGTCCCAGCCAGGATTTCGCCGCTGAGTTTCAGCATCAGGCGGTTGATCTTTTCGGGTTTGAAAGTGCTTTTCATCTTTGGTTGCAGGCGGTTTATTCGCCTAAAGCGTAACGAACAAAGCGGGCAATCTGGATATTCTCACCAGTCTTGCTGATGGCATCTGTGAGCAGATCTTTGATTGTTCTTTTTTCGTCGCTGATGAGGGCTTGCTCCATCAATGCGTGTTCGCTACAATATTTTCTAATGTTGCCTTCCACGATCTTATCAATGAATTCGGGTTTCTTATTCTCGTTGATGGCTTTATTTCTGGCAATTTCTTTTTCACGTTCGATGATCGCAGGATCGATGTCTTCGGCGGTGACGGCCAGGGGGCTCATAGCTGCGATCTGCAGTGCGATCTCTTCGGCCAGGGCTTTGAATTCATCGGTTCTGGCGACGAAGTCCGATTCGCAATTCAGCTCGAGCAAAACGCCGATCTTGCCATTAAAATGGATGTAGGAATATATGAGGCCTTCTTTGGTGGCGCGCTGGCTTTTGGATTCGGCTTTGGAAATTCCGCGTTCCCGCAGATACTTGATGGCGTTATCTACATTGCCATCAGCTTCGATCAGAGCTTTGCGGCATTCCATCATGCCTACTCCGGTTCTATCACGCAGTTCTTTTACCATGGTTGCGGTAATATCTGCCATTTTGTACTCCTTAGTTCTGTGGGTAAATTGCTGCCTGCCGGTGTTTACCGACAGGCAGAATATGATTATTATTGTTCAGTCGCGGCTGTTTCCGCTACTTCTTCTTCTTTTTCTACAGCTACTGGTTCTTCGGTTTTAGCTGCTACAGGCTCTTCTTTTTCTGCCACTACGGGCTCTGTGCTTTCGGTTGCTACAATCTCTTCAGGAGCAGCTTCTTGGGCTTCCTTGCTCACTTCAGGGCCGTCTGCGCCTTCACTGGCCAGACCGCGACCTTCGATCACAGCATTGGCCATGATGTCTGAGATCAGGGTGATGGCGCGGGTGGCGTCATCATTTGAGGGGATCACATAGTCGATGAGATCGGGATCGCAATTCGTATCCACCATCGCTACGATGGGGATGCCCAGGATGCGGGCTTCATGGATGGCGATATCTTCATATTCGGTATCCACCACAAAGATAGCTCCTGGCAGAGCGTCCATTTCACGGATTCCGCCCAGGGAAAACTCGATCTTATCGTGCATGCGTTTCATCTTTTGTGCTTCAAGCTTGGTATAGCTGTCCAAGGTGCCATCGGCTTCGATTTCTTCGAAATACTTCATCTTCTCGATGCTCTGACGGATGGTGGACATATTGGTGAGCATCCCGCCATACCAGCGTTGGTTAACGTAAAATACACCAGACTTGGCAGCGGCATCTTCGATGGCGCTTTGCGCCTGTTTTTTCGTGCCTACAAAGAGGACGTATTCCTGACGGCTCGCCACTTCTTTAATAAATTGGTAGGCTTCATTAATAGCATCGACCGTCTGTTTGAGGTCGATGATGTGGATCCCATTGCGTTTGATGAAGATGTACTTCTTCATCTTGGGGTTCCATTTGAAAGTCTGATGGCCGAAGTGGACACCGGCTTCCAGTAGTTGTTTCATAGATACAACGGACATGTGATTACTCCTAATCTACGGTTAATATTTCCAGCCAAAGGATATACGCAATTCAGAGGAGACTTGTTTCTCCTCACCGCCTTGCAACTCGCTTTGGTGGCTTATTTTGGCATCCCTGCCAAGTTTTGGTTTCACTTTCTTGAAAGCCTTCATTACCATTGGAGGGGGAAAGATATCCCCCGTAAACCAACAGATTAACGTTTGGAGAATTGGAATTTCTTCCTGGCTCCAGGTTGGCCGGATTTCTTACGCTCCACCATACGGGGGTCGCGAGTGAGAAATCCACGGGCTTTCAGGATGGGTCTCAGCTTCTCATCATATTCTACCAGTGCACGGGAAATGCCGTGACGAATCGCGCCAGCTTGACCGGAAAGGCCACCGCCGCGAACGTTTACGTACACGTCAAAACTGTCAGAAAGACCTACGGTCTGCAGCGGTTGCTCCACTACCATTTCCAGGGTTTCCCGCTGGAGGTATTTCTTCATCTGCACTTTGTTGATGATGCGTTTGCCGGTGCCGGGGGTAATACGTACCCGGGCTGTGGCAACTTTTCTTCTTCCTACGGCATCAAAATTTTGCATATTCTGTCTGTCTCCTTACAAGGTAAGTTCCACAGGCATTTGCGCGGCATGAGGATGCTCGCTACCTGTGTAAACT
>JAJBAY010000150.1 GCA_020532515.1 Candidatus Cloacimonadota bacterium
CACTTTCCTCAAAGAAAGGCTCCTGGACCAGATCATAACGGCCATTCAGGTTCTTATCTATATAGGCGCGCAGGGTGTAGCTGGCAGGATTCAGATTGGGCAGCTCAAAGCTGTCTCCGGTCACCTCATCCATCATCACCAGCAGAGAATCGGCTGAAAAAAGCGAAAGGCTGATGGCAGTCCCCTTGTCCAGAGGATCCTCATATTTGATCAAGCCCGAAAGTTGTGCATTTTGCGCTTCGCCGGAGCGGAAGGCCAGAGTGTGGGCTTTGTCCAGACTGTTGCCTCTAAGGTCTTTGAGCCTGGTACTGAGCGTGATAAAGTAGTTCGTATCGGGAAGCAGATCATCTTCAAGCTCGATTTTAAGAGTAGCTCTGGTCAGCGAAATGCGCCGCTGCGAGACCGGGGGATAGATATAGATGGAATTGGTGATGGAAGCCTTGTCCATGGGCTTGGAAAAGTCTATTTCGATGATCTTGCCCGAAATATCGCCCATTTCCAGAGGGGAGGAAGAAATCACGGTGGGCTTATCAAGATCAGCTTCACCTCCAGTGGGGCCACGTTTGCTGCCGCAAGCACTTAGACCGAGGATCAGCAAAAACCAGCCGATGTATTTGAAGAGCTTCATAGCTTGCTCCTTAAGACGTATTTGCCCAGAGCGTCGTACTCCAGATTCACCAGTTCACCGGCTTTGATGTAGTCCATATTGCTGTTTTCAGCGGTGTGCTTGATGAGTGCCACAGAGAATTCCCTGCTGCCGAGGCTGGCTACGGTGAGGCTGATGCCATTGATGGCGATCGAGCCCTGTGGGATCATCAATTGTTTATCCTGATGATGCAGTTCAAAATGATAGTACATGGTTTGGCTTTTCTGTTCTTTGCGCAGGAATTTCACGGGCCGGTCGATGTGCCCTTGCACCCAATGTCCATCCAGCCTGTCGCCTATTTTCAGAGCCCGCTCCAGATTCAGGATCTCGCCATTTTTCCAGGTGCTGGCGGTGCTTTTGATCCCGGTTTCGTTCATGACCTGCACGGTGAATGAGTTTCGGTCGAACTTCAGCACCGTGAGGCAGATGCCGTTGCAAGCTATAGAGGAGCCTACCTTCAGATCATCAAAGGATTGTGGCCGTGCAATCTGGATATATTTCGAGCCGGCCTCGCTGGTAATGCTTTCGATGGGGCTGATAGCTTCAATGATTCCGGTGAACATCTTTAGACGCCGTAACGCCTTTCCCAGGCACTTTTCAGGGTATTGCTGCTGCTGTATTCCAAATCTCCGCCAAAGGGCAAGCCCGTGGAGAGGCGGGTGATGCAGAGCTCTTGATCTTTAAAGATTTCCCAGATGTAATGGATGGTGGCCTCGCCTTCTGCAGAGGGCTTCAGGGCCAGGATCAATTCTCTTGGCTTTAGGCCAGCCACTCTGTCTTTCAAGGCCGCGGCGTTGATCTGATCCGGGCCATAGCCATCGATGGGGGAGAGCAGATGCCCCAGCACAAAGTATTGCCCCTTATACTCGTTCATGTTTTCGATAACCTGGATATCGGCACTGCTTTCCACGATGCACAGGCTGTCTGTCTCCCGTGTCTGGGAAGAGCAGATCGGGCAGGGATCGCTTTCGGAAAGCATCAAACACAGCGAGCAGGGCTGAAAGGCCTCTACCGTGGTCCGAATCGTCTCTGCGAGTTCCAGAGCAAAGCCCTTGTCTTGCGAGAGCAGATACCAGGCCAAACGCTGGGCTGTCCTTTTGCCGATTCCTGGAAAGCGGGACAGGCTTTCTATGAGTTTTTCCAGTTTATTGCTGATGAACATTGCTTAAAAGAGCCCTGGGATCTTCATGCCTCCGGTGAGTTTTCCCATGATGTCTTCGCTGGCCTCAGATACCTGATTGTGGGCTTCCTGCAGAGCGGCCAGGATCAAGTCTTCCAACATTTCCACATCGTCCGGATCCACCGCTTCTTTATCGATCTTGATGCTTTTTACTTCATGAGCACCATTGATGCCGATGGTGACCATGCCACCACCAGAGCTAACTTCAAAGATCTTATTTTCCAGCTCCTGCTGGGATTTCATCATTTCCTGCTGCATCTTCTGTGCCTGTTTCATCAGGTTGTTCATATTTTTTCCACCTTGTAACATGAGGTCTCCTTATAGTGTTTGATTTGATTCCCAAAAAGCGGGGATAGCGGGTTTTAGTCAAGCTGTAAATTTATTAGAGTTTTAGCGTTTTAAGGTTTTAGCGTTTTATCGTTGTGGGGAACTCTGTTTTGCCCGCATCAGTTTTGATCATAGAACGCAGATCGGGCGGATTGAGTGGACCAATTGGATTAAAAGAGTTTAAGCGTAGCGCAGGACGCCGTTCCTGCGGAAAATCTCTTTTATGCCTTTCTTATCAAGGGCTAAGGCCGCAGCCATACTTTCCCGTTTGACTTGCTTCTAATTAGTCTTCGACTCGAGATGACTCGAATTCCCGAGTCATCTCGAGTCAAAAACGCATTAAAAGCGAATGGGTGGC
>JAJBAY010000049.1 GCA_020532515.1 Candidatus Cloacimonadota bacterium
ATATGACGGTCTTTGACAACATGGCCTTTGCCCTGAAGCTGCGCAGAGAACCCAAAGCAGAGATCAAAAAGAAAGTGGAAGCTGCGGCGGCCCTTTTGGGCATCGAAAGCATGATGACCCGCAAACCCGGTCAGCTCTCCGGTGGTCAACGTCAAAGAGTGGCACTGGGGCGCGCCATCGTGCGTAATCCCAAAGTCTTCCTCTTTGATGAACCTCTCTCCAATCTCGATGCCAAACTGCGTGTAGCCATGCGTGCTGAGATAGTAAAGCTGCATAAAACCCTGGAAACCACCATGATCTATGTGACGCACGATCAGGTGGAAGCCATGACCATGGCAGATCGCATCGTGGTCATGAAAGATGGGATCATCCTTCAGATCGATACGCCTCTGGATATCTACAATCATCCTGCCAATATCTTTGTTGCCGGCTTTATCGGTAGCCCCGCCATCAATATGGTTACGGGTAAATTGGTGAAGGGAGATGCCGGGCTTGCTTTTGATAGCGGGGACTATCGGCTCACTCTTACCGAGGATCAGCAGAAAAAGCTCAAAGACTACGAAAACAAGCAGATCGTCATGGGCATCCGTCCTGAAGATATTTACGATGCACGGCATGACAGCATGGCGGAATTCCCGCAAAAGTTCACCCCGATCTGTGATTTGGTAGAACCCCTCGGCAATGAATTCCATGTGGTGCTCAAAACCAAACAATACAGCTTTGTGGCGCGTCTCGATCCCAAAGAATTGCCCAAGGTGGGCGTGGAGCTGCCCGTCACAGTGGATATGACGAAGGCTCATTTCTTTGATCCAGTGAGTGAACTAGCCCTGTATTGATAACTGATTATGAAGCGGGTGCTGCTTTTTATCGCATTGTCGTCAGTGCCCCTTTTAGCCTTATGCCTGTCCTATTCAGCCTCGGCCACTGCCTTGAGCGGGCTCAGCATACTCTCGGATTCTGTGGCGGATTATGCCATTTCTCCCGTTTTGCATCTGTCCGGGCTGAGCTTCTCTTACCATCGCCCCTTTTCTGTGCCGGGAATCAATGTCTTTTCCCTGCATAATGCCATAGAAAAGCGAGACTTGCATATTGCTCTGGGTAGCAGCTATTTGCATCATCAGGATTACTCCTCGCACCATCCTTATCTGAATCTGAATTACTGTGCTCAGGGCATCAGCCTCGGAGCTACCGGCCATCTGCTTTATGACGCGATCCAGGATTCTGACGCAGAGTACAGCTTTAGCTACGATCTGGGCTTAGGCTATGAATACCAAGACTTTGCCGCAGAGCTGAAGATGCTGCGCCTGACTCATGATGAAGAAGAGGTCAGCCTCAGCATTATGGGATATCTTGGCCCGGATCTGCGGGCTGCTCTGGGATATTTCCATAGTAAGAACTATCAGGATAATTTCAGGGTGGGCGTGAATACGGAACTAAACCAATTTTTAAGCATATATGGCTCCTGGCAAAACGAGGACAGCCGCTTTGGCCTGGGGTTCAAAGTTAGTGTAGAGAGCTGGAGCCTGATCTATGCTGTCCGCACTCATCCCAAGCTCGATGCCAGCCATGCCATTTCCCTGGAACTTGCTTGGTGAGGTGGCTTTTCCCCTTGCTGCTATGTTTCAGCATAGCATACATCTACGCACAAGATTTTAGCTCCGATATCATCAGCCTGCCAGAGCTGCTTTACGAGGAAGGGGCAGATAGCTTTAGCGATGAAATCTACCAAAGCCTTCAACCGTTTAAGATTGCCGGCAAAATGAGCGTTTATCTGCGGGATGAAAGCTATCTGCTGAGTCATTTGGGTTTGGAACGAGAGGGGATTGTCATCAGAGGCGGGTTGAAGTCCGGTGAACGGCTCTGCGCCAATCTGCAGACAAAGTTTTATGATAGAGTCATTATCGGGAACTTTCGCGCTGAGCTGGGAGAGGGCCTGGTCTTTGCCAGAGCCAATGCTGCGCCCCGCTTGCAAAATCCTCCGCACCCCCAAAGTTTTGCCCCGCAGGGTATCGCTCTGAACCTAGCTTACAAGAATTGGTCACTAATGGCGATAGCCTCTGGCCTTGAAAGAGATGTGAAGCTTTCTGAGGGTAAAATCAGCTCAATGCCCAAAAGCAAACGCGAATATCTGAGCCAAAGCAAAGAAGAAATCGGCTCCGCGGCACTCTGGTATGCCGGGGATAAATACCATTTGGGCGCTTTGGTTTATCAGCAGCGCTATGAGCATAGCTTTGTCAAAGCCGGTCAGGATTCGCTTTTGCAAGTCTGCAGTTTCTTTGGGCGGGCAGCTCTGGGGGCGCACAAGCTCGGCCTGGAAAGCGCTCTCCAAAAAGGCAGAGCCTCACTAAAAACAGAGTGGGAGATGAAAAGCGGAATCTTTTGGCAGAGATGGCGCTATGGCTATATCGATAAATATCAGCGTCCGGCTTATGCAGCACAGGCTCTACGCCTCAGCACTCTGGATGAAAGGGAAGAGATCAGCGTGGAAGCCTCGGTAAAGCTTGTCCCAAAACTCAAGCTGGATGCGGGCACTGTGCTGTGTCGGGCCTTGGGTTCTCTTACCGATCCGGATTGGCTCTCGCAGAGCAGTGTCCGGCTTTGCTATCGTGATCAAGACAGCCTTCTTCAGGGCAGCCTCAAACTGATAGACCGCCAGATCCTGACTGCCATCGACAGCAGCTACGTCAGCAGCATCCCTCTGCATTACCGCTTTCAGATTCAGGCTTCGCAAGAGATCAAGGAATTTTGGGAAATTGCCTTTTCTGCGCGCTATCACTATCAAGAGAAGACAGCGGCGTTTTCCTCCGGATCCTGGTGGCAGCACAGCTTTGGCTATAAAAACGAGAGCTGGAAACTGCTGCTGGCCTATACCATTTGGAATAGCGCCAATTACAAGATGATCGTACCCAGTGATGGCGACATGGGCTATGAATCCTTGGGCCGCAATGCTATAAGGATCGAAGGCAAAGCAGCTTATAAGCTCGCTTTCGGCAAAATAGAAGCCAGCCTGCGCCAGGGCTTGAAAGAGCCTTATGACAGCAGCATTGATCTGCACTTTAGCCTGCATAAATGAGACTCAAGGGTTTTACCGTAGTGGCGGACTCCTGTTCCGCCACAACCGCTTACCATCCTTTTATCCCCCGCCAGAGCCCCAGTCCTCCCTTTCTCCTATAGCTCCGTTAAAGGCGAGTTCAGGAAATGAGCGAGCCTCAAGCTTTGCCCAAAGTGCAATATCAGATGCCAGGAGCGAGGCCATATTCCCTTCCACTTCTTTAAAATGAGCGCAAAATCAAAAAAAGCATGCGGTGATTTTGCCTTTTTACTTGACACAGCAGTGAACTCCAGGATTGTGGAAAATAGGTTTATTTTAAGCAAACTGTAATAATATATATAGAAATTTAGGTCTCAAAAGAGGTGATGGATGTCCATATTCGATTTTTTCGGCATGATGACAAACGACATAGCAATAGACTTGGGTACAGCCAATACACTGGTGTACAAGAAGAACGGTGGGTTGGTGATCGACGAACCCTCGGTGGTAGCGGTATCTACAGATAGCAAAAAGATCATCGCCATCGGTCAGCAGGCGAAAGTAATGCTGGGTAAAAATCCCGATGAAGTAAGGGTGATCAAGCCCCTGAAAGACGGTGTGATAGCCGATTTTCAAGTCACCGAACTGCTGCTCCGCAATCTCATTATGCGAGCCCAGAAAAAGCGCCTTTTGGTGCGTCCACGGGTGATAGTCTGCGTACCTTCCGGCATCACAGAAGTGGAAAAGCGCGCAGTTCGTGATAGCGCTCTGCATGCCGGCGCGCGTGAAGTTTATCTGATCTCAGAGCCTGTAGCAGCCGCGATTGGTGCGGATATGCCCATCGACGAAGCCTGTGGTAATATGGTGATGGATATTGGCGGCGGCACCTGTGAAATTGCGGTGATTTCACTCTCACACATCGTGGTGCACAATAGCATCCGGGTGGGTGGGGACAAGATCGATACAGATATAATCTCCTACCTGCGCAAAAAGAACAACCTGCACGTGGGTATTCAGACCGCCGAGAAGATCAAAATGACCATCGGCAGTGCCTATCCCCTAAAACAAGAAATCACCATGGATGTGCGCGGCAGGGACATCGTTTCTGGCTATCCCGTCACCATCAAAATCTCCTCAGAAGAGATTCGTGAAGCCATTTCGGAGACTATCGCAACCATGATCGATGCCATTAAACGCTTGTTCGAGCGCACTGCTCCCGAGCTTTCTGCTGATATCGCCGAAAGGGGTATCTTCCTCACCGGTGGTGGAGCCTTGCTCAAAGGTTTGGATGAAAAGATCCGTAAAACTGTGGACTTGCCGGTGCACGTGGTTCCCGATCCTCTGGAATGTGTGGTCAAAGGTGCGGGCATGGTGCTGGATGACATCGACCGATACCGCCAGGTATTGATCAAAAGGATTGAAGATTAAACAGAAAGATCAGGTTGCAGGATCTTTTGTAGGAGCACCCTAACAGGGTTCCCCTTAGCAAAACCATGTACAAGAAGTATATACTGCCCGCGGTTCTCATTATTTTGTCGATTGCGATGTTGATCGGCAGCAATGAGACACGTGCGTCAAGAGCAGCATTCTTTGGCCGGACTCTCTTTTTCCCCTTTGTGCATTCCCTGAAGGCCATTGAGAGCAACCAGACTTTGCAAAAAGAGAACTTTATCCTGCGTTCCCAGCTCACCGAAAGCACTTTGCAAAACCTTGCCCTGCAAAACGAACTGAAAGAATATGTGGATGTCGCCTCAGTTTCATTTGACAGCTTTGATGTGGATTTTGAATTGGCGGAAGTAATCGGCTTTTCGGGGCAATTTCAGGAGCGTAATCTGATCGTGAACAAGGGCAAAATGCACGGCATCGCGGCTGGTTCAGCGGTGATATCCGGTAATGGCATTGTGGGCAAAATAGTAAGTTTGACAGATAGTTACAGCATCATCCTGCCCTTTTCCAGCCCCCGCTTTCAGCTTCCCGTGATGGACAGCAGAACCTCTGTGCAAGGCATCTTGCAATCCGATCTTGCCGGTACGATTTCCATGAATCTGGTGAAGCTGGGCTCCGAAATTACGGCTGGGGACACGATCGTAACCTCAAATCTTTCCACATTGTATCCCAAAGGCTATCCGGTGGGGACGATCAGCCGCATCAAGGAATCTACCGACAACCTGTTTATGAGCGCGGAAATCTCCCCCTTTACCTTGGTGGAAAACCTGGAACACGTGTATATTCTGAAAGAAAGGAAATAATATGTCAAATAAAGAAAAAAGCCCGTTTATCAGCGTCTATGGACAAACTTTTGAACGCATTCCGATCAAGACGCATATCCTGAGCCCCGAGGACGATATGGCTGATATTATCCGCAAATATGCCCTGCCTCTGATGAAAAAGGGGGATATCCTCACCATCAGCGAAAGCCCCATGGCCATTACCCAGGGACGCGCTATCCCGGTGGACGAGATCAAGATCAGCCTTTTGGCCAGGGTGCTATCCCGCTTTGTGGCCAAAGTGCCCTATGGCATTGGACTGCGCGCTCCATCCAGCATGCAATGCGCCATCGAAGAGACCGGAGTGATCCGCATTATATTTGCTGCTGCCATCGGTGCAGTGGGGAAAGTATTGAGACGCAAGGGAGATTTTTACCGTGTAGCCGGAATGCAGGCTGCCCTGGTGGATGCCGCTACAACTTCGCCAATTCCACCTTATTCTGAAACTGTGATCAAGGGGCCAAAAGAGCCTATGCAGACGGCCATAAACCTCAGTGAGGCTGTAGGATATCCGGTAGCGATTATGGATATCAACGACATCGGCGGTAGCTGGATGATCGGTAGCGGGCCAGGCATCAACAAACACTTTATCGAGCTCGCCATGAAGGACAATCCTCAGGGTCAGGGAGATGAACTTACGCCTCTGTGCATAGTGCGGCGGGCGTAAGGCTAAGATTATGTGGATCAAAGCGCTAAAAGCTTTTGTCGTAGGATTGCTATTTCTGTATATACAGATTTTGGCAATGCCGGCTTTGGCGATAGGCAATGTAGTGCCCTTGATCCTTTTGCCTTGGCTCATTGCGACGGTGTGGAAGCATCCGCAGGAGATCTCGCTGCCGGTGATATTCCTGATTGGGCTGATGTATGATACCCAATTGCCAGGTACTTTTGGCATGCACGCTTTGCTCTTTTGTCTGCTGGCGGTGTTGATCAACACTCTCAGAATACCTTTTGAACAGGATAGCATGGTGGCGAAGCTCATCGCCATCGGCAGCAGTAATGTGGTCTTTTCACTGCTCAGTTTGCTGGGATATGGTATGTCCTGGGGCTTTGAGAGCAAGCTTTACTGGCTCAGCCTGGGTGCTTTTTTATACAATCTCATCTTTAGTCTGATCGTCTTTACTTTGATGCAATTGATCAGCCGCTTGCGCCTTGTGGTGGTCGATGAATAAAACATCCCGGGTCTTTCTGATCACCAGCGCTGTCCTCTTTGGGATCCTGATCATAGCGCTGTTCAGATTGCAAGTAATCAAGGGTAAGCACTATCAGAGAGTGGCTGAGAGCAATTTTGTGCGCATACGCAGGCTCACGGCTACCCGAGGTGAGATTTACGACCAGAAATACCGCCCCATCGTGCAAAACATCCCCTCTCACAATCTCTTTCTGCTCAGCGGCAAGATCCAGGATCTACCGGCTTTGGCCAGATTCCTCTCCCTCAATTTTGAAATCACCGAGCAGGAAGTAACAGATATGGTGCTCGGGCAACGTTTCCGCACCTATGAAGAAATCCTGGTGGTGGATAACGTGCCCTTTGAGAAAATGCTCAGTGTGAGTGAACATCTGAATTACTACCCCGAATTGGTTTTCCGCATCGGTTCTACCCGCGATTATCTTTATCCCAATCATTACACAGGCTATGTGGGACGCATCAATGAAGAAGAATATGAGCGCTACAGAGCAGAGGACTATTCCATCAATAGCTACATCGGCAAGACCGGACTGGAACGCTATTATGAGGTGCTCATCAGGGGACAGGACGGACGCGAAATAGTGCAGGTGGATGCTCAAGGCAGATCCTTGGGACTCTTTCAAAAAGGCGGATATATAGAGCCTTTGAACGGGCTGTCTCTGGTGCTCACCATCGATAACGAATTGCAGGATTTTGCCAACCGGATTTTCCCTGCCGGCATCAAAGGCACGGTGGTGGTAAGTGATGTGCGTAGCGGTGGAATCCTGGCCTATATCAGCAAGCCGGATTATGATCCCAATCTCTTTATGCAACGCATCACTCCGGAGATTTGGGAGGAGCTGAATAGCGAGGACAAGCCCCTCATGGACCGCGTGATTCATGCCACCTACCCTCCTGGCTCTGTCTTCAAACCAGTTACAGCCGGCCTGGGACTGCAAAAAGGCGTGATAACTCAGCATACTAGACTCAAGTCCTGCATTGGGGGCATGCAAGTGGGAACCCGATTCTTCCGCTGTTGGGATCACTCTGGTCATGGCACCAGCAACGTCGTGGAAGCTTTGATGCGTTCCTGTGATGTGTTCTTTTATGACCTCTCTATGAAACTGCGCCTGGACGATTTTCATGCCTACACCCTGGCCTCCCATCTGGGCACCAAAACCGGCATTGATCTGCCCAATGAACGCGAAGGGTTTTTCCCTGATACAGCCTGGTATAGAAAGACTTTTGGCCGCAATGTGGGAATTATGGGTCACAAGGTGAATCTCAGCATCGGACAAGGTGAAGTCTTGACCACTCCGCTACAGATGAATGCCTATTTTGCTGCCATAGCCAATGGTGGCACCTGGATTCAGCCGCATTTGCTGAAGCAGACTGTGGGACGGGCGCGCCTTACGCGTCAGCAGGTGGAACGGGTTCAAAAAAAGCAACTGCCTTTTAGCCAAGCCGATCTCAGAATCATCCAGGAAGGACTTTTTGCTGTGTGCAACAGCCCTTATGGCACAGCGCGCAGCGTGCAAGTGCCCAAAGCCCAGACCTTTGGCAAAACCGGTTCTGCCGAAAACTTCATGGGTAAAAGGACGCACGCCTGGTTTTGTGGTTATATAGTGACGGACAAACCGGAGATCGCAGTAACCGTATTTATGGAAAATGCCGGAGGTGGCGCGGCCATGGCAGCTCCGGTAGCTCGGCAGATCTTTGACTTTTATATGGGTAATATCGAAGATATCAAGCGCCCGGCTGTGCTTCCGCCGCAATTCAGGAGTGCCGAGGACTTGGATCCTGATGCGCTTCAGCCTTCGGGGCAGGATGATGAACCAGAGCCAGGTCTAAAGCAGGAAAACCGTGAAGAAATTCATCCTCATTAACCATAAGAAGTTTGACTTTATCCTCTTGGGAATGCTGGTAGTGCTCATTGCCGTGGGCTTTGTGGCGATCTTTACGGCCTCTACCACCGCGATCAGCGATCAGGTCATCACTGCCAATCATTGGTGGAAGCAGATCATCTTTGCCGGCATTGCTTTTTTGGCCATAGCCCTTTTGCTAAAGTTGCCCATGCCTATTTTTGATATTCTGGTTTTACCCGCCTTTGTGCTGAACTTGCTGGCTTTGATTTTGGTACTTTTCGTGCCTACGGTTGGCGGTGCGCACCGCTGGTTCAGCGTGGCAAACGTCCATTTTCAACCGTCGGAGAGTGCCAAGCTGCTCACGATCTTGATGGTGGCACGCTACATCACCAAAGAGAACCTCAGTGAATACAAGCAGATACTGTATGGCCTGGGCATCATGATTGTGCCGGTGATACTCATCATGATCGAGCCAGATTTTGGCACCACTCTGGTTTTCTGGGCCAGCTTGATGGCGATGTTTATTGCGGCAGAAGTCCCCCTTTTCTTCATCCTCCTAATGATTTCTCCCGTAGTCTCTGTGATGGCGTCGCTGCATTGGCTGGGTATTGTTATCTGGATTGCTGTTTTGGTCTTTCTGCTGATGCGAGCGGGACTTTCATGGGTGGCGATCACCGTGGCCAGCATCATAAATGCTTTCATAGCTCTGATTACGCCCGTCTTTTGGATGGGACTCAAGGACTATCAACAAAACCGTATCCTCACCTTTTTGGATCCCACTCGTGATCCCTTGGGTGCGGGATATCAGATCATTCAAGCCAAGATCGCCATCGGCAGCGGCTCTATTACCGGCAAAGGCTGGCTGCTGGGCACGCAAAAGAACATGAATTTCCTGCCGGAGCATCATACAGATTTCATATTTTCCGTGATCGGGGAAGAATTCGGCTTTGTAGGCTCGATGCTCATAATCTTGCTGTTTTTCGCCTTCTTCGCCCGCTTGATTCACTGTGTTTTCCAATTGAAGGTTCGTGAAAGAAAAGTTGCCACTGCGGGCATAATGGCTTATCTTATGTTTCAGACTTTCATCAATATCGGGATGAACATTGGTTTGGTCCCCGCGACAGGGATTCCCTTGCCTTTCATAAGTTATGGAGGCTCAAACCTTTTGATCAACACCATTTCGGTGGCGGTTATCCTGAAATATCTAAATGAAAGAGGTTTTATTAAATGAGATTGTGGATCTGTCTGCTGGTAGCTTTGCTGCTCAGCTCCTGCTTTGTGAGTTCGTCTCTGCTTTTTACCGAGGCCGATATTGAGGATAGCAAGAATCTGCTGTTGAATCCAGGTTTTGCACCATACTCGCTTTTGGGCGAGGAAGCTCTGCGTGGCTGGAATCTACATGTAGAGCCCCCCTCCAAAGATTTTGATAGGATCAAAATCGATCCCGCGCTCTCCCTCGAAGGAGATACCTCTCTGAAGATTTCAGCTTCAGACCGTGATGTCATGCTGATTTCAGAACCCTTTAAGGTCCGTCGTTATGGAGGATATTATTCCAGACTGATGATTCACAGTGATAGTCCCAATCCTCCGCAGATCAATATGCAAATGATCACTTTCCGCGAGGATGGCAAGGTCACAAACCGTTTCAAGGGTAAAACCCGTCTATCCGAGGGCTGGAATCGCCTGGCTATTAGCGCGGGTTTTCTGCGTCCCGGAGTTTGCTGGGGCAGATTGTCCATCACTATTCCTCCTTTTGAGGAAGGCTCTGTCTGGTTGGACGATGCCGGCTGTTGGGAAGTTCATGGCTTTAAAATAGACTAATAAAAGAATAGAATAATAAAATAACTTGACCATCTTGGCGAGTGAAGCTATTTGGTCACGTATAATACAAAAGGAGACAAGAAATGAAAAAACTAACTATCTTACTACTGCTGGTTATGGTATCGGCAATGATGCTGTTTACCGGATGCGCAAAAGACGATGATATAACCGGGATTCCGGCTATTACACCCACAAATTATGATTGGGACATCACTATAATGGCTTCCAATTTCAAATCTGCAGAATATCTGATCTGGGCGGATTGGCTGGGCAGTAGCTCTGCGATCACGGATACCGACGAATTCACCCTCGATATTGATGGTCAAACCCACGAATTAATGGGTGGCTACGATGATGGCGACTGGAGTTTCTTCTCGACCGCAGAATTGAACTCTGGCACACTGTATAACTTGGTATTCAAGAAAAATGGCAGTCAAGTGGCTGCCAAAAACTTTAGGATACCATATCAACCCACTGTAACCTTCCCGAATACCTTCGATCCCACCAAAACTGCAAAAGTGACCTGGCAATTGACAGCAGACAACAAGTATCAGTCCATAGCCCTTTTCTCAGAAGGTGACAATGACGATGACGAATATTCTAAAGACATCTCCGCCTCTGCCCGCACATTTACCTTCCCAGCAAATTCGGTAGAAAGCTATGGCCCGAATACGGGATACGGCATGATGCTGGCAGAAGCTAACTTCGAAAAGGTTGGCAGAGTTGCCTTCAGCAGTATATCCTATGAATTGCAGGAATATGGCAATGTAATTACTGGCAAGTTTGAAGTCTCAAACCTGCGTAAAATCGCTAAAAATCTCCGTCAAAGAATGCAATAACCACTGTATATGGAGTTCAAGGCGTCATCTCTGGCGCCTTGGGCTTCAATTTTGCAAACCTTCACCTTCTATAAGCTAACAATTTTTACTGGACAAATCCCCGCAAAATAAGAACCTTGTCTCTATAATAAACGAGCCGGCATTTTGCCCCTAAAGCTCAGATATAAGGACACGACTGATTATGAAAGATAAACTTTTTCTCATCGACGGCACGGCGCTGTTTTACCGCGCTTACTTTGCCTTCATCCGCAATCCGCTGATCAACAGCCGTCAGGAAAACACTTCTGCGATCTTTGGCGTGATCAATTCCTTTCTTACTCTCATCGACAAGATGGAGGCCAAGTATATCGCCATTGCCTTCGATCGCAAAGCCCCCACCTTTCGTCATAAAGACTATGAACTCTACAAGGCAAATCGTCCTCCCATGCCAGACGACTTGCTGGCACAATTGCCGGCAGTTCTGGAATTCTTTGAACTCATCAAGATCCCCCAGGTGGGTGCCGATGGCTATGAGGCCGATGACGCTTTGGGTACGATGGGCGAGCATTTCAAAAAGGATTTTGAGATAGTGTATGTCACCAGCGACAAGGACTATTGTCAGCTCATCGAAGCAGGCAGCGGCATGTACGACCCCATGAAGGATAGCTTTCTGGATAGTGAAGCAGTGCAAAAGAAATACGGGGTGCAGCCGCAGCAATTCATCGATTACCTGGCTTTGATGGGGGACAGCTCAGACAATATCCCCGGAGTGCGCGGCATCGGCCCGGTATCTGCAACCAAGCTGCTGAATGAACACAAGAGCCTGGAAGAAATCTATCAGAACATCGATGAAGTGGACCCCAAGTTCAGGAATAAATTGATTGAAAACAAAGACAATGCCTTTCTCTCTCAGCATCTGGCGCGGATAGTGCTGGATGCAGAGCTTGAGCTTCCTCACAAAGATGCACTTTCCTTTGATCCGAAACGTTTGAGCAAAGCTTTGCCCTTATTGCAGCATCATGAACTCAGCACTTTGCAGCGCCGGATTGAAACGCGCTATCTCAGTGAGAAAATCAAGGTGGAGCCCCACGAGGAGCAGGCCGATATCTTTGAAAGTACCCAGCCCACCAGAGAAGCCGTTACGCTCCCAATACAAACGGAATTTGAACCCATCCTGGTGGATAAAGCACGCTTTGACACCCTGCTCAAAGACTTGGAAAAGGTGGATGTGCTCGGCCTGGATACCGAGACCGATGCATTGGATTGGACCAGCGCAGGCCTGGTGGGAATTTCACTATGTTGGGAGCCTACCAAGGCCTACTATCTGCCTTTGGGACATCAGATGGCGGATAATCTGCCTCTCAAAGAAACTGTGCAAGCGCTGTCCAAGGCCTGCCAAGGCAAGACCATAGTGGGTCATAACCTGAAGTTTGACAGAATGATTCTAAAGCGTCATGGCTGGCTGATTCCCGAGCCTTTCTTTGATACCATGATCGCCGCCTACGTCCTGGATGCCGGTTTTTTTACGTTCTCGCTGGATGATTGTGCGGCTCGTGAACTGGGCTACCGCATGCAGCCCATTACCGAGCTGATTGGCAAAGGCGCCAAGCAGATCAGCTTCGATCTGGTCTCAGTGTCAGATGCTTGTCCCTATGCCGCAGAAGACGCCTGGGCCACCCTGGCTTTATACAAGGTTTATCGAGCCAGGCTGGAACATAGCCCTGCCAGGAAAGTGTTTTATGAGCTGGATTTGCCCTTGATGCCGGTCCTCATGCAGATGGAAGAGCTGGGCGTGAGCATCGATGAGAAGATGCTTGCCGTGATCTCTCATCAGCTCAGTATCGAGATCAAAAAGCTCACCGAAGAAATCTATGAGATTTCCGGATATGAATTTAATCTGAACAGCACCCAGCAACTGGCGATCTTGCTCTTCGACGAGATGAAACTGCCCACCAAAAAGAAAACTAAAACCGGTTATTCCACGGATAATAGCGTGTTGGAAGCACTCTCCGAAGATTATGAGATCGCCTCCAAGATCATAGATTACCGGCAATTAGTTAAGCTGCAAAGCACCTACGTCAGCGCTCTGCCCCGGCTGGTGAATCCTGTGTCGCAGCGCATTCATTCTTCCTTCAATCAGTGTGTGGCCTCCACGGGCAGGCTTTCCTCCACCAACCCCAATCTGCAGAATATCCCTGTCCGCACCAAAATTGGCCGCGAGATCCGTAAAGCTTTTATTCCCGGAGACGAGGACTATCTGATCATGGCGGCGGATTATTCGCAGATTGAGCTTAGACTTTTGGCCCTGATGTCCGGCGATGAACGGATGTTAAAAGCTTTTGAGGATAATATCGATATCCACAAACAGACCGCAGCTCAGATCAATGGTGTAGATCTGAAAGATGTGAGCAGCGATATGCGCCGGGCTGCCAAAACCATCAATTTCGGACTCATGTATGGTATGGGACAGCGGAAACTGGCGCGGGAGCTGAGCATCTCACAAATTGAAGCCAAGACTATGATCGAGAGCTACTTCGCCCAATTTCCTGCCATCAATAATTTCAAAGCGGAATGCATCGCCAAAGCCCAAAGCACAGGCCGCGCTATGACCCTTTTTGGCAGAGTGCTGGATCTACCGGGCATCCTTAGCAAAAATAAAGGCACCAGCAGCGAGGCCGAACGCATTGCGGTCAATATGCCCATCCAGGGGAGTGCTGCGGATATCATCAAAAGAGCGATGCTGGTCATCCATGCCAGAATCAAAGACGAACCTAAAATCCGCATGATCATGCAGGTGCACGACGAATTGGTCTTTGAAGTTCACCGGGATTTTGCCAGGGAGGCAGAGAAGCTGGTGCGCGCAGAGATGGAAGCAGCCTTACCGGAAGAGTACCGGCAGGTGGTTCGTTTATCTGTGGATGTGGGAATCGGCAAAAACTGGTATGAGGCCCACTAAGAGTCGGTCTTTAACTGCTCCAAAAGATGGGACCCTTTGCGGATGCGAAATAGCCAGTAGATCACGAAGAGGATCAGTAGCAGGACTACCGCTCCCACCACAAAGACAAACCAAGGCAGCGCTTTTTCAAATTCTGCAGTCATCAGTTCATGGGTATTCCACATCTTGGCGGTGTCATAGCTCCAAGAAAGAGTTTTGCCTCTGAGGTCAGAATTTTCGGGCAGGGCATTTGTCTTTAGAATCTTCCAGGGAGTGTGCAGTTTATAATTCCAGATCGGATGCTCGGTATGCATTCGGCTAAAATAATCTTCCAGAGCATCATCCCCTTCCTCGCTACCGAGCGCTATGCGCCGTTTAAAAGTGATCTTGCGTCCGGGCTCTTTATTGAGCGTGATTTTGCCCCAAAAATCTGCGGCTCCGAGCTGGTCATTCACATTGTTAAAAGCTTCTATGTTCTTGAATTTGAAGGTAATATCGTAGATCACGTCTGCGCCCTTGCGTTGGACTTTGTAGCTGATCAGATTGATTCCAGGAAGCCCTGCTTTGCTCAAAATCTCTTCTGGATTTTCATAAGGGGATCTGTGCACAATGCGTAATTTGGCCTTGCCTGAGCCGTCTCTATGCAGCCAGAGCTCTTCATCATAGTGCACGCATCCAAAGAGCGTGATCAGCGCCAGAAGGCTGATTACAAGCCGTTTCATCTGATATCCTTCCTCAAGTTTAGATTTCTAATAACCTTAAAACAAAGTATCGTTCTTTTGGCAAGGATTATTTCTGCTTAGACAGACAATCACCTGTTTTTCTTGCATTTTGTGCCTTGTAGCCAGAGCCAAGTGGAGGTTTATCTAGCGTTTTTTCCCGGCCCTAAAAAACGTCAAGACCAGCAAAAGAACTATTCAACCTTGTGTTTTGCATTTGATTTTAACACGCTTTCGTCTCGAGATGACTCGTATATTCGAGTCATCTCGAGACGAAAGTCCGTTGATCTTGTGTGTGAGTATCCAGCAGAAAGCGATTCCCAAGCTTCTCTCTCGAAGATCTGCATGGCAAGTCCATCTGGGAGGAGCAGTACCATACTGCCACTCTGCCCAATCTGCGTGCCAAGTTCGGCAATACCGATTATCAAAGAGAGATGCTTGGACAGCCAGAATGAGGGTAAGATCTTCAAGAACCATTGGTTTACCAAGTACCGCACTCTACCTGATCCATCTTAGATCAAGCGGGTCTGGCTCTATGCTGATCCTGCCTGGGGAGAGAAGGGCTGCTACAAGGCTGTCATTTCCATTGGCTATGATGGTAACCGCTTCTATGTGATTCATGTCTGGATACGACAAACTGAGAACACCAAGTTCTTCCGATACTACTATGATGCCTATCAAGAATTGGACAGAAGCTATAAAGCTAAGTTCAGAGCTGCCTGTGAGACCACTTACGGTCAGTCACGTATCCTTGCGGACTTCGATAGGTGGGCTACAGATAACCATCTGCCACCTATGAGTCATCGCATCAAGCGTATCGACAATAAAGGAAACAAGAATCTCCGCATAGAACGTACTGAGACTATCATCGAGACAGCCAAAGTGCTCTTTCCGGAGGGGCAAGATACACCGACCCTAATCTCCCAATTCCTCACCTATCCTGATGGCTACATCGATGGTTGTGATGCCCTGGCAGGATGTCTGGAGCGGTTCTCGGAATACGATATCGGCAGGAATAGAGTCAAGGTCAGGAGATTCAGCTTCTAATGAACTACTAAGATCAGCTCATGCTGGAGTACTACCGGGTTTTGAATAATACCTGGAAAACCGAGATCATAGATGCATCCAGGCTTGCTATCCAGATGCTGAGTGATATGCCACGAACCGAGAGGCTCAACAAGGACTCCATAGATAAGCTTATGGGCATCATCAATACCCAGTTGGGAGTTGACTTCGCTGCACTGGTCAACGAGCCCACCAAAGCGATAATAGCTCGCTGTATCAGGCTTGGACTCAAAGACACTCAAGTGCAAGCACCCATCAAGACCAGTATCGGGCTATGGGGCATTGAGGATCAACATCTCTCCTCCACGATTCAGAAACAGCAGTTGTTCTGGATCGGTAACCATTTTGATGCCGATGTGCGCCAGAACTTTGCTGATACACCAACCAAAGCAATTGAGCAGGGCTATACCAAAGAGATGCTTGCAGATGCGCTCAAAGATCAGTTTGGTGACATTGCAGATAAGTCCTCCCACTACTGGCAAGGACTGGCGGAACATACAGCACTCCGGATACGTGAGTTCGGAAGGCTGCAAGGCTACAAGAAAGCCCAAGCCAGATATTACAAACACGTAGTAATCCTGGATGATCGCACCAGTGACATCTGCCGGGCTCTGACCGCTCAAGATAAGGTCTATCCCCTAAACGATGCCATCGAAGTGATGGATAATCTCATGGCACTGGATACAAAGTCCAACAGCCTGGAGGATGCCAGAGACTACATTAAAGCACTCGCACCCTGGATCAAGGATGATCAAATCGAACACGACTCAGAGATGAACCCGGTAGCTGTCTCCGGAGCGCATACACCGTTCCCGCCCTTTCATTGGAAGTGCAGGACAACCACCACATTGCAAATAAATGACTAAGATACTATCAGAGTTGAATCAAGTCTCGAAACCTCCCGACCACTCAAATTTAATCAAGATGTAGTTGGTCTCAGTTTAAAAACTAACGCTTGTCTTAAGGTAGATGCTTTGACTGGTAACATCATATAAGTGATAGACTGTTGGATTTGGATCAATACTATAGGAATAGTGATCTGCCTTGCTTTGATATCCCAAGTTGACCCGCAGAATTTTAGTGACCT
>JAJBAY010000002.1 GCA_020532515.1 Candidatus Cloacimonadota bacterium
AAGGTGTAAGAGAAGAAGATATCAAGCATATCCCAAATCTGAAGATCATCGAATACCTCACCAAAGAGCTGCCCGAAAGTGAGCTGACCTATCAAAGCATCCTGATCAAAGCCATGAAGCGGGAAGAAAACTCCGTGAAACTCTATACGGAAATGAGCCAAAAATTCCCCGATTCTGAGATCTCCACACTATTCAGGCGTCTGGCCTCAGACGAAGCCAAACACAAGCTGCATTTTGAACAGCTTTACGACGATTTTATCAGCCAGGGCAATTGAAGCTCGCACTTGATACATCCCAAAGCTCCGGCTCCATCGCCCTTAGTGAAGCCGGAAAGCTGCTGTATAGCGCCTATTTTGACATCAGAGTAACGCATAGCGAGACCCTGATGCCTGCCATCGACAGCGCTCTCAAAGTCTGCGGCAAAAATCCCGGGGATATTACGCAGCTTTTCGTCTGCATCGGACCAGGCTCCTTTACCGGGCTCAGGATAGGTCTGGCCACGGTGAAAGGCATTGCCTACGGCCTGGGCATCCCGGTCAAAGCCTATAACTCTCTGCAGCTTTCAGCCCTACCCTGCACCATCAGCGGCAAAAATATCCTCAGCGTGATCGATGCCAGGATGAAAGAGGTCTATGCCGCCCTTTACCATCCTGATCTTAGCATCATTCAGGCGCCCAAGGTGCTCGCGCCCATAGACATACTGCAGTGGGATCTGAGAGACGCCATCATCACCGGTAGCGGAACCGGGATTATCCGTAAAGTCCTGGAAGCAGAAGCTATTGTGGCAGAATATGCCCCCGATTATTTCTGCATTCCCAGAGCAGAAGGGCTCTTCAGTCTGGCAGCCCTGCTGCCCTCCCCTGGCTATGAGGGAGACACGCTTTCAGATTTGGAGCCGCTATACCTCAGAGAGAGTACGGCTCAGGTGAAGAGACAGCAAAAACTGTCCTCTTAGCTATGAATGGGGGCGAGAAACCCTCTAAACCTTAAACTTTAAACCCCTTCAACCCCCTAAACAAGGAGACAAGATGTTTTTCGACGTACCTGTTCCCAAAAATGAAGCTATCCTGAACTATGCCCCTGGCTCCGAAGAGCGCGAGCTCTTGCAAAAAGCTTTGGCAGATATGGCCAAAGACTACTACGAAATTCCAGCCATTATCAACGGCAAAGAAGTCTTTAGCGGTAATCTGGGAAATTGCATTGAGCCTCATGCCCACCAGCATATTCTGGCAAAGTATCATAAAGCGGGAGAAAAGGACATCAATGACGCTATTGGCGCAGCTAAGTGCGCCTCTTATGATTGGTGTAAAATGCCTTTTTACCACCGTTCGGCTATCTTCTTGAAAGCGGCGGATCTGCTTGCCACCAAATACCGTAACGAGATGAATGCCGCCACCATGCTGGGCCAGAGCAAAAACGCTTTTCAATCCGAAATCGATGCCGTTTGCGAATTGGTGGATTTCTGGAGATTCAATGCCTATTTTGCCCAGAAGATCTATGAAACACAGCCGCTGATCTCCCCCCGGGGAGAATGGAATTTCTCGGAATACAGAGCTTTGGAAGGCTTCATCTTCGCCATTACTCCCTTCAATTTCACCTCGATCGCCGGGAACCTGCCCTCCGCACCAGCGCTGATGGGGAATACAGTGGTCTGGAAACCTGCCGGCACCGCGGTCTATAGCGGATATCTCATCATGAAAATCCTGCGCGAGGCCGGTCTGCCTGATGGCGTGATCAATTTCATCCCTGGCAAAGGCTCCGAGATGGGCAATCTCGTGATGGATTCCCCGCATCTGGCTGGCGTCCACTTCACTGGCAGCACCAAAGTCTTCAACCAAATCTGGAAACGCACTGCCAATAATATCGGTCTCTACAAATCCTACCCCCGCATTGTCGGCGAAACCGGTGGCAAGGACTTCATCTTTGCGCATCCTTCTGCCGATATCGATGCCCTGGCTGTGGCCAGCGTGCGTGGAGCCTTCGAATATCAAGGCCAAAAATGCAGCGCAGCCTCCCGCATGTACATCCCTGAATCGCTTTATGACGCTTGGTATGAAAGAACTATGGCCATGATGGAGACTGTGAAAATGGGCGGCGTGCAGGATTTCTCAAACTTCGTGAACGCCGTGATCGATCAGACCAGTTTTGACAATATCAAAGGCTACATAGACTATGCCCGCGCCTCCAACGAAGCTGAAATCCTCTGGGGCGGAAACTGCGACGACTCTGAAGGTTACTTCGTGCAACCCACCCTCATCAAAACCACAAATCCTAAGTTCAAAACCATGCAGGAAGAGATCTTCGGGCCCGTGCTCACGGTCTATGTCTATAAGGATAAAGAGTATGAGCAGACCCTGCATCTCTGCGATGAGACCTCGCCCTATGCCTTGACCGGCGCCATCTTCGCTCAGGATAGATGCGCGATCGTGCTGGCAAACGACATCCTGTATCACTCTGCCGGCAATTTCTATATCAACGATAAACCCACCGGAGCGGTAGTGGGTCAGCAACCCTTTGGCGGCGGAAGAGCTTCTGGGACAAACGACAAAGCCGGCTCCTCCATGAATCTGCATAGATGGATCTCGGCGCGCTCGATCAAAGAGAACTTCGTGCCAGCCACTAAATATGAATATCCCTTTATGAGGTAAATCATGCTATACTTACCTACCCGCATCTTCATGGGCAGCGGCGCTTTAAGCCAAGCCCGTTCATACATCTCTAAGCAGGGGAAGAAAGCCTTAATCGTTACTGGCAAAAGCAGCGCCCACAAAAGTGGGGTGCTGGCAGAGCTCTTACCGCTCCTCAAAGCAGAGGGAATCGCGCATAGCGTGTTCAACAAGGTTCGTGAAAACCCCGATCTGGGCTGTGTGATGGCAGGCAAAGATCAATTCCTCTGCACAGGCTGTGATTTTATCATCGCTATTGGAGGCGGATCACCGCTGGATGCAGCGAAGGCGATCTCTCTGGCTGCGGCCAATATGCTCTCTGAAGACCAGCTCTATGACGAGACTTTGAGGAAGAAAAGCTTCCGCATCGTGGCTATCCCCACCACGCATGGCACGGGCTCTGAAGTCACGCAGTACAGTGTTTTGACCAATACAAAGACCAAGATCAAGGCTGGGTTTGGTAGTGATCTGATCTTCCCCAGGCTCGCCATCGTGGACGGAAGATATATGACCAGCCTGAGCATTACAGTGAGTCTAAATACCTCTATGGATGCCTTGTCCCACCTTCTAGAAGGGATTTACAGTACGAATCGTCAGCCGCTGCTCTTTCCGATGATCGCTCGTGGAATCGGGCTGATCATCAAGAACCTCCCCCTGTGCTTGAAAGAGCCCGACAATCTCCCGGCCCGGGAAGCTTTGGCACAGGCCTCGCTCTGGGGAGGAGTAGCCATCGCCCATACCAGCACCACTTTGCAACACGCCATCGGCTACCCCTTTACCACAGAATTTGGCGCTCCGCACGGTTTGGCTAATGCGATGTTTTTAAAGCAGATCATGCGGCTTTACGCTCCTAAGATTAAGCCTGAACTGAGCCAGCTCTTTGACAAGATAGGCATGGATCAGGAAGAGTTCCTGGCCTGGCTGGACAGCTTTCCCATTCAGCTCAAGGTAGATTTGAGCGGCATCAAGCTCGATGAGTGGATAGCCCAGATTCTGAGTAGCAGAAACATCCAGATCTCGCCTGTGATCCCTACAGCGGATGAACTGCGGGAGATCATCAAAAGCGTACAAAAAGGCTAAAGGAATATGCAATGAAAGTAAAAGAATTTCGCAGTGAACGCACCCGACTCACCAAGCTCACCCTGGACAAGGCTAATCTGAATATCAAGCGCTTTTTTGCCCTGGATCACGCCGCTTATGAAGATGGCGAAATCCCACCTAAATACAAGGAAATGATGGGGTTGGTGGCCTCAATGGTCTTGCGTTGTGACGATTGCATTTGCTACCACCTGGATCAATGCCAGGCGGCCGGTGTGAATGAGACTGAGCTAAATGAGGCGATGAATATAGCGTTGGTGGTGGGTGGTTCGATCGTGATTCCGCATCTCAGACGGGCTCTGGAATATTGGGAGGAACTGGCCAGTTTTACGGAGTAGTCCTACAGCTCCAACCACTTCCAGACAGCTTCGGCAAAGCCATCTGCATCACAGGTAGCCACTGTTTGATAGTCGCGGCGCAATTCCTGAGGGGCGTTGCCTGTCACATAGGCATTGGGGCTGGCTTTCAACATCTCCAGATCGTTATAGTCGTTTCCTATCACCATGATATCCTTCTCTGAAACGCCCAGTTTCTGCATCATAAAGCGCAGGGCCCCGCCCTTGTTTACCCCGGGGGCAAAGATCTCGATCCACATCGTGCGATAGTCTATCGGAGAAGTGGTTCTCACCGCGGACAGGGGATAAAGCCTCTTGTAGATCTCTTGATAAAGGTCTTCACGGCCCTGCGCTACCATCGCCAAAAACTGAGTGGCAGCCATGATCTGATCGATACCGGCAGGATCCAGTTCTTCCGCAAAGTCTTTGTAATGCTTTACCCGGCGCCAGAAATCCGCTAATCCGGCTTTGGCCCGATAGTGCAGGTGATGGGTATCCGGGACCTTGTGGTGCAGCATATAATCTATCTCAAACTCTTCCAGGATAGCGCAGACTTTCCTCACCTCTTCGTTGTCCAGATCATGGGAAAAGATCAGCTCTTTGGTCTGCCAATTCAGGATTCCGGCTCCGGTAGCAAAGATGGCATAATCAAAGGGAGCGTCATCCGGAACCACGCTCTGGAGACTGTAAAGGGATCTGCCGGTAGCCAGCACCCGGTAAATACCACGTTTGTGAAGCTCGTCCAGAGCCTCGTGATTGGAGTTTGAGATGATCCCCGCAGAGTGCATCAGGGTTCCGTCCAGATCTGTGACGCAAATCCTGGTCTGTTTTAGTTCTGGCTTTTCTGGCATAAGATCTGTTCCCATAAGACTCCCTCAGCTCCGGATTGACCGGCGGCCTGGCTGAGTTCAATTGCCTTATATATAGTTTTGGTGGCCCGTGATATCGCCTCACGGATATCCATAGCTTGCAGGCGGTAAGCCACCATCAACGTGCTGAAGATATCTCCGGTTCCAGTGTAAAAACAGGGGAGGTATGCGGTTTTGAAGAGTTCAAAATCCTGGCCACTGGAGTAGAGTACGTCATTGCTCTCTTTTTCATACGGCACACTGGTGATCACCAGCTCTTTAGCGCCCAGTTTATGCAGCTTGGCACACAGCTCTTGCAAGCTCGCATCTGTGCACTTTTGCCGGCAAGGGACATCTGCCAGGAAACAGGCTTCCGTGTAGTTGGGACTGATGATATCGGCCCTGGCCACCAGCCTGCGCATGGCCTGGATCATGGATTCATCATAGCAGCTATAGAGCTCGCCACCATCCGCCATCACGGGATCGATCAAAACCAGGCAATCTTCATCAGCAAAAGCATCGATAGCATGCAGAACGATATCCACTTGCTCTGTATTTGCCAAAAACCCGCTGTAGATGGCCGAAAACTCCATCTTAAGAGCCTGCCAATGGGCAATGCTTTGGCGCATGAAATCATCGGTCCCCTGCATGTGATAGTCTGCAAAACAGGTGTTCGCCGTAAGCAAGGAAGTGGGTAAGACACAGAGCGCCAGCCCAAAGCTGTACAGGGTGGGAATGATGGCCATCAGCGAGGTATTGCCGAATCCGGAGAGGTCGTTGATGACCATGACTCTTTTATCCATGCAGCTTTTACTCCAGATCTATCTGACACTGGTAGATAGATTTACCCTCTAGGTCAAAGGTCTGCAGCAGCAGCTTTTTGTCTGTCTTCTGCATGATGATGTAATGATGGATCTTCTCAAAATAGAGGCTGTAAGGGCTGAGTGTTCCCATCTCTCTGAGGGGAGCGCCACCTCCGCCGGTGACGAAGTAGTGGATGCCATCCAGATACAGATGTTCAAAATCGTGATCGTGCGCACAGAAGACCGCCAGCACCTTGTGTTTCTTCAAGAGGGCAGGCAGATAGAGCTCCAAACCCAATTCCTGACCGTGATGGCCAGAGCTGAGCACAGGATGGTGCAGCAGCAGGATTTTGGGCAGTTCGTCCGCAGCCAATTGCACTTTTAGCCAGTTATGCTGCACAGAACCAGGTAAAAGCTCCAGGTTGCTATCCAACACGATATACTTCAGAGCATCATGCTGCACAGTGTAATAGCTCTTCTCTGAGACTACCGGGAAATTGCTTTGAAAAAGCTGTAGGTCCTTTTCATGATTGCCCCGTACCGGATAGAAAAAGTCTTTTAGCGGACTGACAATATCTTTGAAATCATCATATTCGGCCTGAGTTTGCCCTTTGGCGTTTTGATCCCCGGTGTGAAAGGCCAGCTCAAGTGGCAGACCTTTTACCTGCTCGATCAGCACGCGATGAACTTCAGGATGATTGCGGGTGTCGCCATAGATCAGGACATCCGCAGTAGCCAGCCAGACGCCAGCGATCAAGAGCAGACAGAGGCTAAGCTTTTTGATCACAGCAGTTTTTCGTATTCTTTTTGAAAGGCTTGCAGGTCTTCCCAGGCCGGACGCTTCCAATTGCTATTGCGCAAAAGGGCGGCGGGATGGTAGGTTACAAAAGCCGGAATGCCCATGAATTCATGACAGCTCTGCCGGTGCCAGCTGAGGGTATTGGTATTGCCCAAAAGGCTTTGCGCTGCCACTAGTCCCATGATCAAAAGGATTTTGGGCTGGATGATCTGGATTTGTTCTACCAGATAGGGCAGGCAGGCCAGACGCTCTTCAGTGTTGGGATTGCGGTTTTCGGGAGGACGGCATTTCACGATGTTGGTGATGTAAATGTCTTCCCGCTTGATCTTTATGGCTTCCAGCATTTTATCCAAAAGCTGGCCGCCAGCGCCCACAAAGGGTTTGCCGATCTTGTTCTCACTATCCCCGGGGGCTTCGCCAATGAGCATGGCATGGCTGTTTTCATTGCCCTCTCCATAGACCAGATTGAGGCGCCCTGCGGCCAAGGGGCACTTATCGCAATCTGAGTACTTTTGGGCCAGTGATTCCAGCAGCGCTTTTTTATCCAGAGGAGTCAGAACTTTGACTGGCTCGCGGTAAAGCTGCTGGATGCCGCTTTGTTTTAAAAGTTCAAGGTATTGGGTTAGGGCACGGCGTGACATTAGCTTTCGTCATCGTCGTCGTCAAGATCATCGTTTTCGATATCAATATCGTCGTCGTCTTCTTCCAAATCGGCAAAGGGATCCGCCACCACTTCCAGATTGTCATAGTCTGTAATGTCAGTGGCTTCCAGCTCTTTGACGAACTTGGCGGAGTCATCAATGGTCTCTTCACCAAATTCCAGTACATCGTTATCATCTTCATAGAGCGCGCGTTCGGCGGCCAGGATGCGTTCGGCTTCTTCCAATTCGGTAAGGTAATCCGGCACGTCGTTATCGGAAACGTGTTCCATCGCCAATACGGTTAGCTTCTTGTTAAACTTCTGTTTTACGAAGGTCGGAAATTGGTTGATCCGATGCGCTTCCAGCTTGGAAAGCAAGCAATACAAATAGTCGATATTGCCTTTTTCAAGGAAGTTTTCAATCTTTTCATTAATCATGTTTTTTCTCCTGTTGCAGGAATCCCTGCATGGGACTTTGGTATCTGCATACCCGGTTTTCTTCGGCCTTGATAATGGCCATCACATCACTTACGGCATGGTCCAGATCATCGTTTATCACCAGATAATCATAATCCGGAATACAGTCCAGCTCTTTTTTTGCGGTATTCAACCTGCGCTGAATAGCCTCTTCACTATCAGTTCCTCGCTTGATCAGGCGATCCCTGAGCACATCCATCGAAGGCGGGATGATGAATATCTTCACCAGCGGCACCTTTGTGGCGCTGATCTGAGCAGCTCCCTGCACATCGATATCCATGATCACATGGTGCCCCTTCTGTAGCCGGGACTGGGTAAAGCTGATCGAGGTACCATACCAGCTATGTCCAAAGACTTTCGCGTATTCCAGAAAGTCTCCACGGGCAATGCGGGCTTCAAATTCAGCTTCGTTCACGAAGTGATAATGAACCCCGTTCTCTTCTGTTCCTCGCGGGGCACGCGTGGTATAGCTCACTGAATAATCGATATTATCTGCCAGAGCCAGGATTTTATTCAAAATCGTGGTCTTACCTCCTCCCGAAGGAGCAGATAGGATGATTAGAAAGCTGGAGCTTCTCTTTATCAAGGTCCGGATCGCTATCCCTAATTTATTCGGGTATGGCTTTCTTGTATTCTACTGCGCTTAAAAGATTGTCCAGCTCATCTTTGTCGCTCATCCGAATCTTGATCAACCACCCATCTTCATAGGGGGATTTATTCATCAAATCCGGGCTATCTTCCAAATCTGTATTGCGCTCAACGATCTTGCCGGAAAGCGGGGAAATCATATCTTCCACTGCTTTGACGGCTTCGATGGAGCCACAAGGCTCGCCAGCATCTACTTTCATGCCTACTTCAGGCAGCTCTACAAACACAATATCGCCCAGTTCGTGCTGTGCAAAATCAGTGATTCCGACGGTGGCAGTATCGCCTTCGACTCTCACCCATTCATGGCTTTCGGTGTAGTATAAATCTTCGATAATGTTCATGGTTTTCTCCTAAGCATAGTTTTATCATCTTAAGCCAAAACTGCAAGCTGCCACATTGTGTCAAGTTCAAAAGTGACAACCGCATGTCTTTCCGGCTTAAAGCGTTTCAAAAGTAGCGGTGAAGTGGCGCATAATAGGCGCTTCATACTTTATCTTCAGTCCGCGATAAGCTTCACGTTTGGCCCAGATTTGCTGTAGTCCCCAGACCACTATGTCCATGTGATTATTGGTATATACACGACGGGGGATGGCCAGCCGGAGCAGTTCCATCTTGGGAATGCGTTCCACGCGGGTCTCGGGATCCCGGTCTGCCAGTACTGTACCGATTTCCACTCCGCGCACTCCGGCTTCCACATACAGCGCCACGCCCAAAACCTGGGCTGGATACTGGGTCTGCGGAATCTGTGGGAAGAAGCTTTTGGCGTCCACATAGATAGCGTGTCCACCAGCGGGTTTCACGATTGGGATGCCGAGCTTGGTGATTTCATCGCCCAGATACTTCACCTGCGAGATGCGAGCCTGCAGATAGTCAAATTCCGTGCTTTCCATGAGGCCGGTGGCCAGGGTTTCCATATCCCGTCCGCTCATGCCACCATAGGTGATGTAGCCTTCAAACATGATGCTGAAGGTGCAGCACTGGCGGTAAATCTCTTCGCTTCTGAGGCCGATGAATCCACCCATATTGATGATGCCGTCTTTTTTCGCACTCATGGTCATGCCATCAGCATAGCTAAACATCTCTTTCACAATCTCTTTGATGGTCTTTTTTTGATAGCCGTCTTCACGAATCTTGATGAAATAGGCGTTTTCAGCGAAGCGCGCAGAATCGAAGATCAAGGGGATCTTATGCTGTTTGCAGACTTTGGCCACGGCTTTGATATTAGCCATGGAAACCGGCTGTCCGCCTCCGGTATTACAGGTGACGGTGAGAACCATAAAGGGAATCTTCTCTACGCCGTGTGCTTTGATACAGGCTTCCAGCTTGGCAATATCCACATTGCCCTTGAAAGGCAGCTCCGAATCCATGTCCGAAGCCTCATCCACAGTGCAATCCACCGCGATGGCATGACGAAACTCAATATGCCCCTTGGTGGTATCAAAATGAGCGTTTCCGGGAACGAGGTCATGGGCTTTCAGCATCACCGAAAACAGGACATTTTCTGCAGCTCTACCCTGATGAGTAGGCATGATGTATTCGAAGCCAAGAAGCTCCTGAATAGTCTTTTTCATGCGCAAAAAGCTGCGGCTTCCGGCGTAACTTTCGTCACCCAGCATGAGGGCAGACCACTGTCTATCGCTCATGGCATTGGTTCCGGAATCTGTGATCAGATCGATATAGACGTCTTCTGCGTCCAGACTGAAGAGGTTGTATTCGGCCGCTTTGATCTTGGCTTCACGTTGCTCTTTACTCAGGATTTTGAGGGGCTCCACCATCTTGATGCGCCAGGGTTCTGCGTAAGGCTGCTTGTTCATGTTTTCTCCATATATCTTATTATTTATCATTAATAAAGTAGTTTGAGCTTAAAAGCAAAGTCCAGTACAGGCTATTTGTGTCAAATCTTTTTTGCTCTGGGAGCAAGTGCCGGGCTCTGGACTGCGGGTATCTGATAGTGATTTCAAGCTTTCTTATCAAAGATCCAAGGTGCTTTGTCGTTCATTTCACCCCCTTGCCTTTGTCACGCTTTCCACACGTCTTCGACTCGAGTCGAAGACATGTTAAAAGCAAATTGAAGGCTAAAGTGGCTTTTCGGTGTGGCTCATATTAGGTCTCATCGAACCCATAATCAGAATATTAGATAGAAAGCCCAAAAGTCGCCATAACCCTAAAACGCTGTAACGTTAATACTTTAAAACGGATCTAAATACAATTATAGCGGTATAGGCAGAACGGGAGTCCGCCACCACGGTAAAACGTTAAATCCATAAAACGCTAAAACTTTAAACCCTAAGGCCACAAATCGATTGACAATAAATCCCCCTTATTTTAACTTTACTCTATGAGGATTAAATGAAGCTTTATCACCCTTTTAGCCACGGGTTTATCGTGCTGATCACGCTTGCTATCATGCTGAGCGCTGGCCTGTTGAATGCCGGTGAGATCCTGTCTGATCAGGAGATAAAGGCATTGTCAAGTCTTTTGGCGGAGCAGGATCTGAACCTTATGCATACTGAGTTTTATCGGGATTGGGACCCTTATACCAAGGCTAAGACTAAGTGGCACATGAATATTCTGCAAAAAGGTTTGGGAGCAAATGGCCAGATCGACGACTTGCGCACCCTGATGGCGACAAAAGATTGGAACGCTATGCTCCGGCACTTTGCTGGTGTAGCTTGGGAGATCGATCTTGTCCACAGGCCTGCCACAGCCATGAACTTCAAGAATCCTAAAGCGCTATTTCGCTATGTGGAAGCGGCTTATGACCAAATCTCTAAAGATCTTGAGGCAAGCTTTGCCCAACTTTCAGCTTCCGAGGCCGATAGCCTCTCGGCTTTCTTGTTCTTGGTGATGACCGAGAGCGAAAACGAAGAATCCTCCCGCAATTATCTTGAGCAGAATAAGCTGCCCTATCTGGAAGAAATTGATATCGAGGACTATAGCCCTCTTCTGGAAAAGCTGGATTTTGCCCGTCTGGGTGAGGCCATGATGTCCATGCGCGCTCTATATACCCAGATCTCGAGCTACCGTCCTTTACATAAAAAAGCTACGCTATACCGGAGCAAATACGGCCTCATGATCATCGGCAGCAAGGGGGCAGATCACTATAGTCCAGCCACGCTCAAAGCCTTGAAAGATATGCCTGTATGCCTGCTCATCGAGCCCGCTGGCAATGATATCTACGAACTGCCTCTATCTACCGGACGGGATCATCCCTTTCTGCTGCATATAGATCACGAGGGTGATGATGTTTATCGCAGCCAGGAGCCTTGTTTCTTCGCTTTTCGGGGGATCGCACTTTCCAGCGATCTGGAAGGAGACGATATTTATCAATTGGGCGACTTTTCTTTCGCCTCAGTCCTCGGCGTACAGATGCACATAGATGCCTATGGTGATGATACTTACCGCGGGGGACTATTCTCTTTAGGAGCAGGAATAGCCGGACTGAGTTTGCTCATCGATGAAGCCGGAAACGATGCTTACAGTGCTCATGTTTGTGCTCAGGCCTTTGGCTCCACCTATGGCGCCGGGGTTTTGGCGGACTATGCTGGCGCTGATACTTACTATCTGGGTGGCAAATACTTACATGCTCCACTGATGCCATACGACTATCGCACCATGGGCCAGGGCATGGGCTATGGAATGCGCCCCTATCTGGCTGGTGGACTGGGCTTTCTCTATGATGGAGCTGGCAACGACAAATATCTGGGCGGAGTGTATGCACAGGGTGTGGGCTATTGGTACAGCACCGGAGTGCTGATCGATGAAGACGGAAATGACGTCTATAATGCCATTTACTATCCCCAGGGCTCCGGCATCCACATGGCCGCTGGCGTCCTCTATGACCACGCGGGTGATGACGCTTATTACAGCCGCCATGGACCCGGTCAAGGAGCTGGTCACGACTGGAGTTTTGGCATGCTGATAGATAGCGCCGGCAATGATGCCTACTCCGTCGAAGGCGGAGGTGGGGTTGGCCTGACCAACTCCCTGGGTGTCTTCGTGGATAAATCCGGAAACGACCGCTATGAACGCAAGAATGCCCAAAACTACGGCAGCGCCAATTTCTCCCGCAATACCGGAGGCATTGGGCTCTTTTTGGATGCCGGCGGTGAGGATAGCTATCCTGCTGAAGATATAGAGAATAACAGCTCCTGGACCAAGGGTAAATATGGCCTGGGTCAAGACCTGGAGCTAAACGCCTTGCCCGAGCAAAAAGAAGAGGTCAAATACGAGCAAGATCCTGCTCCTGCATCCGATGCACCCATCAAGGAGATCTTTGCAGCAGCTTCCGAATGGGAAGTGGGCTCCAGTGTGGATAGAGTTCGCGCTGCCCGCCAGATCTTAAATGAGCGTCCCCAGGAAGCTGCGCCCTATATTCTGGAACATAAACTGGCCAACAATTCCGGCCTCGAATACCGGACTTTGGAAGCTTTTACCAAGGCCAATACAGACTTCAGAGACCTGCTCTTAAGCTATGCAGACAATCCCGATTCACTGAAAGCCAAGACCGTAATCTCGCTTTTGGCAGGTGAAAAAGACCTGCGTTTGCTGCCCTATATTGAGCAGCATCTGGCCGCTGAGAGATATCTCGCCACCTGCATTTCCGTCTTGGGCAGTCTGGACGATCCCCGCAGTCTCGAGCTTCTCAAAGCTCATCAAAATCAAGATAATGAACGCCTCCGCTTTCTCGTGGTTCGCGCCCTGAGTATGCACAGTAGTGAGGCCGCAAAAATAGCGCTTGAATCCTTTCGCACTGACGAATCCTTCCTGATTCAGGCCTTAATCCGTAATCTGCCAAAGGATAAATTATGATCGAAGAAAAACAAGTATTTGAAGACTATCTTACCCAACTAAATTTGCCTGATATCCCACGTTTGATGGGACAATTTGAACACTATCACAAGCTTTTGGTAAGCCAAAATCGCGATGTGAATCTGGTCTCCCGCAAAATGCACCCGGATAGCTATTGGGTGCAGCATTTCCTTGACAGCTTACTCGTGATAGAATGTGTGGACTTTATAGATAAAACTGTGCTGGACTTCGGTTCGGGCGGCGGTCTGCCTGGTATTCCCATCAAATTGGTGGTTCCAGACTGCGAAATGGTGCTGCTGGATAGTATTAATAAAAAGACCAAGGCACTGACAGAGATGATTCAAGCGATGTCTTTGCCCAGGATCAGTGTGGAATGCTCCCGCTTGGAGGATTATGCCTTCACGCCCCGGCGTCCCAGCTTTGATCTCATCCTCTGCCGGGCGGTGCCTTTGCAGGAGCGGTACTATTCACCCATCCGCAGGCTGCTGAAGCCTTCTGGACATTTGGTGATGTACAAATCCCGCACGCTGGACGATCTGAAGGATATCCGCTATGAGGAGATTCTGCTGCGTACAGACGATATTCTGGGGCAAAGGCGGCTGGTCAAAATAGCACAGCGCGATCTGATGAAACGTTAAAAAGAAGGACGAACGAAAGATATAAGATGGCAAAAATAATAACGATTGTAAACCAAAAAGGTGGAGTGGGTAAGACCACTACCACGGTGAATCTGGCGGCGGCTTTGGCGATCCTGGAAAAGCGCACTCTGCTCATAGATTTTGACCCTCAGGGCAATGCTACCACTGGAGTGGGGATCGATAAAGCGACGTTAAAATTGCAGATTTACGATGCCCTGATCGGCAGGGTTCCGCTCACGGATTGCATCCTGCCCACAGATACTCAGAACCTGTTTTGTGTACCGGGAAACATCGATCTCACCGGCGCGGAAATCGAGCTCGTGCATGAATTTGCGCGGGAACATAAGCTCAAGGAAGCCTTGCAGAGTATCCAAAACGACTGGGATTATATCTTGATAGATTGCCCGCCGTCCCTGGGGCTTCTGACCGTGAATGCAATGACCGCCTCCACCGATGTGATCGTGCCTATCCAGTGCGAATACTATGCCCTGGAAGGAGTAAGCCAGCTTCTCACCACCATCCGCCTGATCCAAAAGAACCTGAACCCGGGCCTCAATATCCTGGGCATACTGCTCACGATGTTTGACAAACGCGTCAATCTCTCCATGCAGGTGGCCAAAGAGGTGCACCGCTATTTCAAAGAAAAGGTCTTTCGCAGCGTGATCCCCCGCAATATCAAGCTCACCGAAGCGCCCAGCTTTGGCAAACCTATCTTTTTGTACGACATCCGCTCCCCCGGCGCGATGAGCTATTTGAATCTGGCCAATGAAGTGATTGAGCGTTATAAATAAAGAGGATATGAGATGAACGAACATCTTGGCCGTGGACTTTCTGCCCTGATTCCGGACAGGGAAAAAGACGATAATATCAAAGCCGGAATCGGCACTCTGCCCATCGACAGGATCAAGCCAAACCGCTATCAACCGCGCCAGAAATTCGATCCGGACCGCCTGAGAGAGCTTGCGGAGTCCATCCTGGAAAATGGCATCATTCAGCCCCTCATCGTTACCAAAAGCGAGGGCAGCGACTATGAACTCATCGCTGGAGAACGCAGGCTGGAAGCGGCTAAACTCGCTGGACTAACCGCGGTGCCGGTGGTAATTCGCTCTGTCTCCAAAAAGGAACAATTGCAGCTCGCGATCGTGGAAAACATCCAGCGCGAAGATCTCGGGCCCATCGAAGAAGCTATGGCCTATCAGGCTTTGGCACAGGATTTCGGTCTCACCCATGCTCAGATCGCCACCACCATGGCCAAAGACCGCGTGACCATCACAAACAGCCTGCGCCTGCTCAAGCTGCCAGACGATGTGATCGAACTGGTGGCCTCGGAAGAACTTACCGCCGGACACGCCAGAGCCGTGCTCATGGTGCAGCCGGAATACCAGATCCTCTTTGCGCGCCACATCATCAAGTATAAGCTCAGCGTACGCCAGGCCGAAGAAAAGGCCAAGACCTACGTGAGCAGCCTGCAACAAGGCGAAGCAGAGCCCAAAAAGAATCCCCTTACCCGCAGTTTTGAGCGGGAACTGGGCTCCATCTTCCCAGGCAAAGTAAGCGTGCGCGAATACAAGGGCAAGGGCAAGATCACCCTGGAATACAAAAGCCCTGAGGAATTCGAACAAATCAAAAATATAATAGATAAACTGAGGTAAATCATGAACAAAGTATTAGTTACTGGAGGAGCCGGTTTTATCGGCGCAAACTACATCAATAAGCTTTTTGCTGATCCCGCCTTCAAGGGCAAAGTGCTCAATCTGGATGCCTTAACCTATGCCGGAAACCTGGAATCTCTTGAAGCGATCGATGCCAAATATGGCCGTGACCGCTACTTCTTTGAACACGCCGATATCTGCGATGTGAGCAAAGTAAACCGCATATTCAAGGACTTTCAGCCCGATACTGTCGTGAATTTCGCTGCCGAATCACACGTGGATCGCTCCATTGATGGGCCTCTGCAATTTGTGCAGACGAACGTGATGGGCACAGCCACCCTGCTCGCAGCAGCTATGGATATGTACCGCACGCTGTCTGAGCAAGAAAAGCAGGCCTTCCGCTTTCATCACGTCTCTACCGATGAAGTCTATGGCTCCTTGGGCGATACAGGCCTGTTTACAGAAGAAACCCCCTATGACCCCTCCTCTCCCTATTCCGCATCCAAAGCGGCGAGTGACCATCTCCTCAGAGCCTGGCAGCGCACCTTTGGCCTGCCTGTGACCATCTCAAATTGCTCCAATAACTACGGGGGCTATCAATTCCCCGAAAAGCTAATCCCTCTGATGATTCTCAACTGCCTGGAGCACAAGCCTCTCCCCGTATATGGCAAAGGCCTGAACGTGCGGGATTGGCTCTATGTGGATGATCACTGCGAAGCCATCAATACCATCATCAAACGTGGTAGAACCGGCGAAACCTATAACATCGGCGGGCATAACGAGATCAAGAACATCGATATCGTAGGCATTATCTGCGAGATTCTCGATGAAATGGAGCCCTCCACAAAGCTGAAGAGCTATAAAGAGCTCATCACCTATGTTACAGATCGCCCCGGCCACGACCTGCGCTACGCCATCGATGCCAGCAAGATCGAGCACGAACTGGGCTGGAAGCCCAAAGAAACCTTTGATACCGGCATCCGCAAGACCGTAGCCTGGTATCTGGACAACCGCCAGTGGTGGAAAAACATCCAGGATAAGAGCTATCAACAGCAAAGACTGGGAACCATAAAGTAACCAGGCACAGATTATTACCACACTTGTCTTAAAATGCCCGAGGGACGAGAAGGAGATAGATATGTATTTGACCGACGCCCAACTGATGAGCGAAATCAGGCGCTGCGAGTATTGCGCCACGAAACCCTGCAAGACTGCCTGCCCCTGTGATTGCTCGCCGGCAGACTTTATGATGGCTGCCTCAGGTGGCCAGCCTTCAGACTTCAAACGCGCAGCCGGCATCATCCTGGCCTCCAATCCCCTGGGCGGCATCTGTGGAGATGTCTGTCCGGATCACCATTGTGTGGCAGCCTGTCTGAAAGAGAAGTTTGATGCTCCGATTCAGATTCCCGCCGTGCAGGCCACCATCATCAAGAAGGCCCGCGAGCTGGGAATGTCACCGGAGTTTGATCTGCCTGATGCTTCTTTGGATAGAATCGCCATTGTAGGTGGTGGACCCGCTGCCATCGGTGCGGCGGTGACTCTGCGGCAATTGTCTTACAATCCGGAGATCTTCGATCCTGAGAGCCTGGGCGGCCAGGCTGCCTTGATTCCGGAAGCCCGGCTAGACCGTGGCATGCTGATGTCCGATCTCATCTGGGCCAGCGAAAGCTTTCATATCGTGCATCACCAGCAGCAGGTGCTGGACCCCAAAGCTTTGCTCAAAGATGGTTACAAAGCCGTGATCGTGGCTGGCGGACTCAATCAGCCCATTCATCTCAATATCCCCGGAGATGACAAAGCCATTTATGGCCTGGATATCCTCAAAACCTCCAGCTGCTTTCTCTTTAAAGGCAAGCGAGTAGCCCTGGTGGGCGGAGCGATCGCCGCTGATCAGGCTTTGACGATTGCCATATCTGGAGCTGCCCACGTGGAAATGTTTACCCTGGAAACCTTTAGCGAGATGCCTCTTACCCTGCGCGAAAAGGAAATCCTGATCGAAAACAAGGTGCTGTTCAGCCATCGCACCCGCATTACCCAGATCGTAAATGAAGGCGAGAAGACCGTAGGCATCAAGACCCGCCCCGTTTATCTCCCTGCAAATACAGAGTTTCACCCCTCCCAGATCAAGGACGAAGAAGGCTCCACCGAGCAATACCGTCCTTTCGATCTGGTCATCATCGCCGTAGGTTTTAGACCTGCTTTCAAGATCCTGGGCGACGGCATCTATAGCTGTGGCGACATGGTAAATGGTCCCAGCACTGTGGTAGAAGCAGTGGCGGCAGGCAAAAACATCGCCTTCAAAGTAGATGCTGCATTGAGGTCAAAGGACTTTGCCGAGCCCTCCAAGCCTACCAAAAGCATCTGCACGATTCCCGGCTGGAAGCGTATGCCGGTTCCGATTGATTGTGACTTCTTTGGGCGCAAAATGCGCTCTCCCTTCATCCTTTCCGCAGCTCCCCCTTCCGATGGCTATGAGCAGATGAAGCTGGCCTACGAAGCCGGCTGGGCAGGCGGAATCATGAAGACCTCATTTGATGATCTGCCCATCCACATCCCCAGCGAATACATGTTTGTCTGGGGCGAGGGCAAGAGGACTTTCGCAAATTGTGACAACGTCTCCGAGCACCCCATTGACCGCGTCTGCGAGGAAGTAGCCCGGCTCATCAAGGAATTCCCGGATCGCCTGACCATGGCCTCCACCGGTGGCCCCGTGAGCGGTAATGACGCTGAGGACAAAGCCGGCTGGCAATCCAACACCCGAAAGCTGGAGAAAGCCGGAGCCATGGGCATAGAGTACTCACTTTCCTGCCCTCAAGGTGGAGATGGCACCCATGGCGACATCGTGGCCCAAGACCCCGTCCTCACTGCCAAGATCATCGATTGGGTGATGCAGATTTCCGATCCCGAGATCCCCAAACTCTTCAAACTCACCGGAGCCGTGACCGCGATCTATCCCATTATCTCTGCGGTGAAAGAGGTCTTTGACCGCTATCCAGACAAGAAAGCCGGAGTCACCCTTGCCAATACCTTCCCCGCTTTGGGTTTCAGGGCCTCAGATGGCGCTTGGGACAAAGGCATTATTGCCGGTATGAGTGGAGAAGGCGTATTGCCCATCAGCTATCTCAGCCTATCGCGAGCCGGCAGCATGGGCGTGTTTATCTCCGGAAATGGCGGAGCGATGAATCACCATGACGCCGCCAATTTCCTGGCTCTGGGAGCTGGTAATGTACAGTTTTGCACCGCGGTGGAGCGCTATGGCTACGGCATTATCGAGCATTTGGAAAGCGGCCTCAGCCACCTTTTAGAGGCGCGCAAAATCGGCAGCGTGAGTGATCTGATTGGCATTGCCCAGCCCCATCCCGTCACCGATTTCATGGACATCCCCCCCAAACACAAGCACTCTTCACTAATCAAGGACCTCTGTGTAAACTGCGGCAATTGCACCCGTTGCCCCTATCTGGCCATCGAGCTGGACGAGGAAAGCTTTCCCACTATTGATGAAGAAAAATGCATGGGCTGTAGTCTTTGTGTGCAACTCTGCTGGACCAATGCCCTGGAAATGATTGAAAACAAATAGGTAATAGAATGAAAAGATTCAGACTGCTTTTACTGGTCAGCCTTTTGCTCGTCCTCTGCAGCTCTTTGGCAGCCGGGGACATCTTCGAGCATGTGGAACAAGACAGCCTCATACAGAAAGCCCCTGTGGTTTATAAAGATAAGGTTATATTTTATTTATACAGCGGTTTTGGAAGCTTTTCCGCTTTTGAACGCTCGGGCATCATCAGCAAAAGGCTTGAGGAGCTTTCTGAACGCAAGTATTTGTATCGGGACAGCTTACACGTCTATGCCCATGATGGAATATATGATATTCGCTATGGAGACAAGACCATTCACACTGTGGGCATCGGGGATTCGCTGGCACTTCAAAAGCCTCTGCCCGAAATAGCCCAAGGTTATTATGATATTGTCGCAGATGAGTTTATCCCGCTTTTTACCAAACTGAGTACGCGGCAGAGCATCATCCTGATCGCAAAAACCGTCCTCTTCGTATTGCTGATTCTGGCTATCAGCATCTTTATCTTCAGGATGCTCAGCAAGATGATCAGATACCTGCAAAGCCTGATCAGAGCGGTGAAAACGGCAAATCCCGAAGGTTTTTCCTTCAAAGGCATCAAGCTACTTTCTACCGATCAGTTCTGCCGGGCGGCCCGAACCATTATCGCCTTAGTGCGCTTTATCTTGCTGGCTTTATTATTCTATTTTACGCTGTATTTCGTACTTTTGGTGATTCCCGCCACTCACGAAATCGGCCAGCGCTTGCAGGCTTATATCATGACTCCGGTGATGGGAGTGGGTCAAGCGGTATTAAACTATCTGCCCAGCCTCTTTTTCATCATCGTAGTGGTGATCGTAACCCGCTACTTACTCAAGTTCTTACGCTATATCTTTGATGAGATCGAAAAAGGCAATCTGCGCTTTTCGAATTTCTATCCGGAATGGGCTGATTCCACCTATCAAATCGTGAAATTCCTGATCATGTTCTTCACGGTGGTGGTGATCTTCCCATATCTGCCCGGCTCCAGTTCACCGGCTTTTCAGGGTATCTCGATATTTGTGGGTGTGATCGTATCCCTGGGTTCCTCTTCTGCCATCGCCAATATCATTGCCGGCATCATCCTGACCTATATGAGAGCCTATAAGATCGGGGATTTTGTTCGTATCGGCGACAAAAAGGGCACTTTGATGGAGACCTCACTGCTGGTAGTGCGCATCAAAACTGTAAAGAACGAAGAGGTTACCATCCCCAATGCTATCGTGCTTGCGGGGCATATCACGGATTACTCTTCCTATGCCCGCGAAGGACATCTGGTGCTGCATACCGAGCTCACCGTCCGTTATGACGTGCCCTGGAAAAAGGTCTCGGAACTCCTGATCTCAGCAGCGCTCAAAAGCCACGGCATCAACACACAGAAGTCCCCTTACATCAATATCTTGAAGCTCAATGAACACTCTGTGGAATACCAGCTTTGTGCCTATACAGACAGCCCGAATACCCAGCTGGCGATCTACACTGAATTGCATAAAAACATCCTCGATAATTTCGCCGAAGCCGGGGTGGAGATCATGAGCCCCACCTACAATGCGATCAGAGATGGCAATGCCAGCACTGTGCCGGAGAAATCAGGAGAACTTCTTTAATACGCGAGCATCAGCAGCGCACGCACTTCATCTTCGTTTAGCTTAAACACCCCACCGATGGTGGGTGTAACCATGATCATGTCCAAAATCTGGTCTAATTCATCTGGTTTGATGCTGAGATCCCGCAGTGAAGTCGCCAGTCCCCAGCCTTCCAATTTGTTTCTCAGCCGCCGCACAGCGCGGATCACATTTTCTTCATCCCAAACGCATTTTGCCCAACGGAAAAAGCGGGCCGGTTCTTTTTCACTGAGATACTCGATCCAAGCCGGTAAAATCGCCGCCAGCCCTTCTCCATGCGAGATTCCTGGATGCAAAGCAGAAAGTGCGTGATCAATGCCATGACAGCTCCAATCCCCGCCTCTCATACCTACTCCGGACAGTCCGTTTAAAGCCAGAGTCGTGCTCCAGGCAAAGTTCGCCCGGGCATCATAATCGTGTGGTTCTTTTTGCAAAAGATCAGTCGTATCAATGATCGTGCGCAAGAGGGCTTCGTTGATAGTCAAGGTGCTGAGTGCCTTTTCATTGCCAAAATAGAACTCCAGAATGTGGGAGATCGCATCCATCGCGCCATTGGCGGTTTGATTGAAGGGCAGAGTTTTTTGCAAGGTGGGATCGATGATGCTGAGCCGCGGATAGAGATGCTGTGAAGTAACAGACCATTTCTGACGGGTATCTATGTTTGTAATCACCGCACCGCCATTCATTTCGCTGCCCGATCCGGAAATGGTGAGCACTGTGTACACCGGCAGAGCTTGCTTGATGATCTCCTTGTGGACAAAGGCGTTCCAGACGTCTTTCAGATACACGCCTGCAGCTACAGCCTTGGCAGTGTCGATCACAGAGCCACCACCCACAGCGAGCACGGCTTCCGCGCCATACTCCTTGGTCTGCTCAATAATTTCGCGGACTTTGGCCAATCTGGGATTCACCTCTACGTCCCAGACTTCAGTGTGTTTTATGCCAGCCTTTTCCAGGCTGTCTATCACCTGATCATAGGCACCATTTTCGCGGATCGACCCCTGACCTGCGATCAGGATGCACTTCTTAATGCCGCCATTGCGCATCTGTCTGCCCAGATGGGTAATCTGATTTTTGCCAAACATGATTTTGGTGGGATTGTAAAAAGTAAAAGCTTCCATTAAAATCTCCTTGCTTTATAGCTTGATGCTAAACCCCAGGCTTGCATAGTGAAACGCCGAGAAAGTATATACCTGATCGATATCGCTGCCACCTTCCAAAAGACGGTATCCAGCTCTAACATTCAGCTTGTCGTTAATCATAAAATCCAGCCCCAAATAGATATCTTCCGCTCTGCCATAGGGAGAGGCCAGGCCTTCTGCTTCCAAGACCAGCTCCAGTTCTTCCATCAAGGGATATCCGGCATTCAGGCTAAGCAGCGGCACAAATCCGGTATTAGTCTTGCTGGATATTTTGCCCGGTGATTTCAGAGTGACCTCCGCATCGCGGATCTTCCCGGAAATGCCTACTGACTTGAGTACAAACAGCGGCTTGGGAAAGAAATATCTGTATTGCAAACGGTATGAATCAAAACGGAAAAGAGCTTCAACCTGCTCGCCCTCAAGGAAATCTACGCCTTCATAGGTGATGTCATTTGGCAAAGTGCCGGAAGGCTTTACGCTCAGTGGAGCCGCCAATACTGAGATCTGATGGCGGGGATGAGGGCGATAATGCACCTGCAATCTGCTGCTAAAAACGGGATCGCTCTTGAGCTCGTCTGTAAAAGAAAGCAGAGGACTAAGATTGTCTTTATTGGGACTCCGGACGTCGTTGTAGCCGGAAAATGCCGCTCCCAGTTCGGTCTCGATCCTCAAATTCATCTGTCCCCATAAGCTACTGGCTAAGATGATGATAGTTAGCAGTAAAAGACTGCGTTTCATATTTACCTCATGTGTTATTTGGATTTATTAATATAATAAGCCAAAGTATCTTTTAGGCAAGCTCAAGCCTTCCTGTTTCGCTGAACGCACTTTCAACTGGTCTTCGTCTCGAGATCACTCAAGGGCTCGAGTCTTCTCGAGTCGAAGACAAGTCAATGACAAGTTCATGGCTCAGGCTTCGCGCCAGCAAGCCCCTTGAAACATATAAAGAGTGGTGAATTTACCAGACCGTATAGATAAAACGGACTGTCAACTTGGTGCACAGCAGAGTAACTAATGACAATGCAAGAAATTACGGATCCCCAAGGATCCTTCTGATCCGAACAATCCCTGAAATCATTCAGTTTAAGCAGAGAAAAGCAAAACTTAACTTGACATCAAGGCCAGCCATAACAGGATAGTTTTAGTTTTAGAGAGTCAAGGAGCGGTATATGAAAAGATACCTCGGCATCGATATCGGTGCTTCCAGTTTCAAGTATGGTGTGGGAGACAGTAAACATGGTTTACAGTGTTTTGACACCATCTGGTTCAAGGAAAAAAGCCTATCGGCTTTTCAGGAAGTTACGACTGAGATCCTGGACCGCGTACAAGACCAAGGGATCCTAAGCATCGGCATTGGCAGTCCGGGCACCATCAGCAGGCCTGAAGGCAAGATCGTGGGGCTAAATCCCAATCTGCCTTTTTTCTCCGGTCTTTCGCCACGGGAATTGCTTCCCCAGGGCTTTGAACTACCGGTATTTGTAGATAACGACGCCAATCTCATGGCCTTGGCGGAAGCAGATCTGCATAAGAGCTCTTTTACGATAGGCATCACGGTGGGCAGTGGCATCGGCTGCGGCATTGTGCTGGGCGGTGAAGTGTATCACGGAGCGCATGGCTTTGCCTCGGAAGCGGGACATTGCATCATGATCTCGGACGGAGAAAAATGCAGTTGCGGTCAAAATGGCTGCCTCGAAGCCTACAGCTCTGTAGATGGCCTCAGACGGCGTTTGGAGAGGCAGGGCTTGCCCTATCACGCGCTGAGCCTGCCGAAATTGATCGCTCTGAGGACCAAAGAAGAAGAGCTGGACAGGATCATCAGCGAAGGTGAAGATATCCTGATCAGGGCTGTGGCAAATCTGGTCACGCTGCTGGATCCGCAAATTGTGGTTTTGGGAGGCGGAGCCATGGAGCTGGGTTTGTATGACATCAACAAGATCAAAAAGGCAGTCCCGCAATATCTTCCAGAGGCGCATAGGCAGAAGTTTCACTGCGCTATAGCCGGCTATAAGAACCGGGCTGGAGTGATGGGCGCTATCATCTTGTGTGAGAGAAATACATTATAGGAACGGAACTTGCATGTACTAAAGTCAAAGAACAATATGAGAGGTTAAGATGAAGAAGAGAACAATGATTATCGCTGCTCTGATGCTACTTTTTGCTATGGGCTTGCTGGCCCAAAAAACAGAGGATATTTTCACTTTTGATATAAGTCCCAATCCCATGGTAAAATACTGTGAGATCACGGTGGGATTCGAAAATGAGACTTCTATCAACCTGGTAATAATGGACAGTAAGGAAGAAGTGGTAAAAACTATCTATACTGGCCCCATTTACAAAAGCATGACTTTCACTTGGGAACGCGATGACGCCAGAGGAGCTTATGTTCCTAACGGCACCTATTTTGTGGTGGTGAATTATCAAAGCCGCTACACATCCACAAAGAAGACCTTGATTCTGAAATAAGAGCATCTTTCCACTAACTATGACAAGCAAACGCGAAAAAAAGTCCGCTATGGGCTTTTTTTCTCTTTTTAGAGCGATTCTGGGTGATGAATCTAGCGCCGAATCTGCCGATTAGGTGATAAATCTGAGTTCTTTTCAAGAAAACCTCCAACTTTCGTGAATCTTCTTGACAAAATTGTGCCCTCCTGAAAGACTAAATTCATCTGGATAGATATATGAATAATAACTTAGAGCACACTCGGCAAATGAACAGTGGCTGCGCAGCAGATTCCTCGCTGCTGGCTTCAGCATTATATGCCAAGGGCTATCACCAAGACCTCAAAGCTGAATACTATGGCGCCCCAAGCTACCCTGACGATGTGGTAAAGCTGGATGCTCTATATGAGAACTATTCCGGTATAGGCTATGCACTTTGGCTGCGTGCCAGAGCTCACAAAGGGAACAAAGATTCCCGGCAGGCTGTGGCAGATTGCAGCTGTACCAGTGGCAGCTTTTCACACTTTGAAAACGCAGAGATGATTGCCAGGACAGACTCTGCACTAAAGCGTCTGGAAGGAGAACGACTATGAATATGACAGGAAAGAAAGCCCTGATTTTGGGCATTGCAAATAAACACAGTATCGCCTATGGCATTGCCAGGGCACTCAAAGCGCAAGGCGTGGAACTGGCGATTAGTTATGCCGGAGCCGCTCTGGCCAAAAGGGTGCATCCCATCGCAGAAGAGCTGGGCGTAGATCAGGTCTTTGAATGCGATCTGAGCAAAGATAACGATATTAAGAATATGATCAGCATTCTGGCGGAGGAATGGGACTCTATAGATTACATCGTACACAGCGTGGCCTATGCGCCCATCAGCGATCTGAATCTGCCCTTTCAACACATTAGCAGGCATGGCTTTCTCACGGCAATGGACATCTCGGTGTATTCGTTGATAGCCGTGGTGCGGGAAGCGGAAATGCTGCTAAAACCTGGCTCTTCCGTGATTACCATGACCTATTATGGAGCCCAAAAAGTGGTGCCAAACTATGGTGTAATGGGTATCGCCAAAGCTGCTTTGGAAGCTTCAGTGCGCTATCTGGCACACAGCATGGGCGAAAAAGGCGTGAGGGTGAATGCCATCTCGGCAGGCCCGATCCGCACGCTTTCTTCTGCCGCAATCGGTGGAGTAGCTCAGCTCCAGCGCCGCATCGAGAAATCGGCCCCCTTAGCCCGCAATATTGAACAGGAGGATATAGCCAAAACCGCTTTGTACCTGCTTTCGGATCTCGCCTCCGGTGTCACCGGAGACGTCTTATTCGTGGATTCAGGTATCTCGATAATGGCCTACTGAATATGAAACTCTTTATAAACGCCTCCCTCCCCACCAGTTCCACCGCTTTGAAGCGGGTGAACATGCTCTTTGACCAGCAGATCAAAAAGATTTCTGTCGATGAGATCGAAACCGAAGAAGAACCTGAAATCATCGACCTCAAAGGCAGAATCCTGCTCCCGGGAGCCATTGATATTCACAGTCATATCTTGGGTAAGAAAAAGAACCTGGCGCATAATCTCACCAAAGCCACAAAATCCGCCCTCAAAGGAGGATGGACCACTTTGGCAGAGATGAGCTACCATAGCGATATGCCCATCTTTGACACCAGTGATCTCAAAAAGAGCATTGCCGCCATCAAGGGTAATGCCTATACCGATATGGCTCTTTGGGCCAATGTGGATGTCACAGACTATCCCTACTATGCCGAAAGCGCCCAGGAACTCTGGACCAAAGGCGTGGTGGGAATTGCCCTGATGACCCCTACCCCGAACGAGAATATTGCCCAGATGAACTTCACCGAGATCATGGACCTCTTTATGGATATCTATGAAAGCGACACGGAATTTTCCTTCCAGGGCTATGATGTGGATAACCATGATTTCTACACCTTCGATTCTCAAAGAGACGGGATCAAGAAGATCTTAAGGCGCATGCAGGAAAACCCCATCCACATCCCCCGGGTGTCTTCCTACCTCACGATAGAATTTATCAACACCATCTCCAAACGCAGCGACATCTCCTTTGCCATCAATATGATGGATATAATGGGCTGGCTGCAGCCTGAAGCTTTTACCTCGCCCTGGGCCTGCGATTTTCATGAGCATCATGACCTGCTCTATGAGCTGCTGCGCACCAAGAAATTGTATCTGCTTTCCAATAGCTGTTCTGAGCTTGCGTCAGAGTGTGAGCTTTTTGGTGGCAATCCCCCTGAGCTGATGGAATACAGCTATCTTTGGGTGCTTTCGGAGCTCTGGAAAGCCCGCAAAATCCCGCTGGCAACCTGCATCAAAATGACCAGCGAAAACCCCGCCAAACGCCTGGGGATATATCCTCAAAAAGGACGCATCGACACCGGTTCGGATGCGGATTTCGTGGTCTATAACCCCGAAGCAACCACCACTATTACCACCCCCAATGGCGTTCAAATGGAACTGAGCGGGGCCATTGAATCCGTGTGGCTCAGAGGCACAAAGCAAGAGCCGGACACCAAGCCCCAGGGAGAATTTGTAAACCGCACAAATAGCCCCAAACGCAGGCACAACAAGAGCTCCTGGGTCTAAAGACTGAAACACCAAGATCAAACAAAGGACAAATATATGAATGAGCAACTTCACTACCTGAAATCCGCCCTGCAGAAGCACTCCGAGCTGAAATACGTCCTGACTTCCAGAGAGTGGCAAACCGACTTTCTGCGCTTTTACCAAAGTCAGACCAATTACAACATTTCCAAGGACAGCAGCAGCCTGGACGCCATCCTCTACAAGGGGAAGAAGTCCTGCAGCTTCACTATCGACCATCCCGACAAAGGGAAGATCGATGAAGCTCTGCAGACCGCTTTGGATATGATCGATATCATGCCCGAAGACCCCGATTTTGTGGATGTGGAGGATGATCTCACCCTGGCAGCACCACGCAAGATCGTAAACAACATCGAGGCCCTGGGCCTGGACGAAAAGACCCGCATCCTGGGTGAGCTCGCAAAGCGCGCAGCCAAGTATGATTTCGAGCTTTACGGCACCTTTATCTGCAATTACCAGAGCTGGCAACTGCTGAATAGCAACGGTCTGGACAAAACCAGCACCCAGTCTCCGATCTATCTGGAGGTGAAAGCGGTGCACAAGGACAGCCAGGTCACAGTGCTGGAGACCTTTGGCGGAGATGATTTCAAGTATTTCGACGAAGCCGCCTTTGGCAAGAGCTTGCTCACCAAGGTCGCTTTAGCGCAAAACCCCGTGGTGGACGTAGCCCCCGGCGAGTATGAGGTAATCCTCGCTCCTCGCTGCGTAGCCGAATTTGCCCAATATCTCTCCTACGGAATGCGAGCCGGCTCTGTGGACAGCCACAATAGCTTCTTTGAAGGCAAGCTAAACGAGCAGCTTTTTCCCGCTTCTTTCAGCCTCACGGACGACCCCACAGATCCTCAGATGATCCGCATGGATTATGGAGATCAGGGGCATATCTACAGACCTTTGAAGCTCATTGAGGACGGCTATTTCCGCGCCTTTATGTGCGGACAGTATTATCATCACAAGCTGGGCCTGCCCAAAAATGGCAATACCGGTGAATGCCTGAAGGTCAACGCCGGAAACGCAAAGCTGGAAGACATGATAAAATCTGTAAAGAAAGGTCTTTACATCTCCAGCCTGCACTATATGAACTTCATTAATGCCCGCGAAACTTCGCTTACCGGGCTCACCAGAGATGGCACCTTCCTGATCGAAGACGGGAAGATCAGCAAAGTGGTAAATAACCTGCGTTTTACAGAGCGGATCTCCAGAATCTTTGAAAACGTGATAGAGTTCGAAGACAGCGCCCATACCATCCCCTTTTCCGATAACTATGGCGAATTCAGCGTGAACTCTTCCAGAGCGCCCCATGCCCGGATCAAGGACTTCAATATCAGCTCTTCCACCAGGACAATATAGGAATATCATTATGAAGCAAAAGATAAATAAGATCATCAACGACTTAGCCGCCCCGGACGTCAGCTTTGCCGATGTCCGCATTACTATTACAGATTATGAAAGCATCTTTTTCATGAACGCCAATCTCAGAGATTACAGCAGCAGCAAAGGCTCTGTAGCCATCGGCATCAGGGTCCTGATCGATGGCTGTTTTGGCTTTGCGGGTTCCAAGGACCTCAGTGAGGCCAGCATCAAAAGGCTGATCGCCAAGGCTCGTGCCAATGCCATTCATGGCGCCAAGTTCCAAAAGGAAAAGCTCACTTTCCCAGCCCTGCCTGCCATCACCGGCGAGTACGAACACAAGCCTGAAATCGACCCCTTTGCCATGCCCAAAGCCGAAAAGCTGGAGTTTCTGCATAAATTGGCTACCAGCATCAAGCCCACCGGCAAGATCGTGTATTCTTATATTGCAACGGAGTTTGAGCGTCAGGAAAAGTATTATGCCAATAGCGAAGGTAGCTACAACCACATGATCGTCACCAATACCCTGCCCATGATGATGGTAGTCGCCTCCGATGGCAAACAGACCCAATCCCGCACCTGGCCTGGACACATGAGTGCCGGCCGCGCTGGATTTGAGCTCTTTTATCAGCAGAAGTTTGAAGAGAATGCCGAACTCATCATCAAGGAAGCCACAGACTTGCTCACTGCCGATGTCATCACCGAAGAAAAGGCCGATATCATCATCGGAGCCGGTCATCTGGCTCTGCAATTGCACGAATCCGTAGGCCATGCCACTGAGGCAGACCGCATCTTTGGCCAGGAAATATCCTACGCCGGCAAGACCTTTGTGAAGCCTTCCATGCTGGGAACCTTCAAATACGGCTCTGATATCCTGAATATCTATAGCGACAGCACCGATCCCAAAGGTATGGGCTACAGCCCTATGGACGATGAAGGTGTGCCCGGACGCAGGGTGGATATCATCAAAAACGGCATCCTCATGGATCAGCAGACCTCACGCCATATCGCCCACAAACTTGGCTTGGAACCTTCCTCAAATATGAAGGCCTCCTTTGCCGATGATTTCCCCCTGGTAAGGATGACCAATCTTTGCATCGCCCCCGGAAAAGGCAGTTTAGCAGATCTAATCGCCAGCACAGAAAGCGGTTACTTCCTGGACTTCACCAAGACCTGGAGCATCGATGACAACCGTAATAACTTCCAATTCACCACCGAGATCGGCTACAAGATCCGGGATGGCAGAATCGTGGGAATAGTAAAAGAACCCACTTACTTTGGCATCACGCCGGAATTCTGGAATGCCTGCGACGCCATTTGCGGTGAAGAGGAATGGGCCTACCACTCCACTTTCCATTGCGGAAAAGGCGAACCCGGACAGGTCATGCGTTTGTCTCACGGCGTAGCCCCGGCCCGCTTCAAAGACATCAATGTCAGCGTAAAAATGTAGCTTTCAAAGCCAAACAATGGCCCTGAGGCAGCAGGATCAATATTGCTGCCTCAGGGCCTTTTTATATCATAGCAAATTACGCTCAATCCACGGTATAAGGCAGGCTAAAATAGAAAGTGCTACCCTGCCCCAAGCTGCTCTCTGCCCAGAGCGCTCCATCATGCCGAAGGACGATCTTTTTGGTCAAAGCCAGCCCGATGCCGGTCCCCCTCAAATTCATCTGCGGAATGCAGCCTTTTGAAGGGCTCAAAGACCTTGTCTTTTTGAGCAGGATCAAAGCCCACCCCCTCGTCTTGCACAGAGTAAACCACCTGGCCATCCCTCAGTTCACAGCCGATGTGAATCTTATGCGTAGAAGTCGGGATGCTGAATTTCACCGCGTTTTCAATCAGATTTTTCCAGACCAGTTCGATCAGGGTGGCGTCCCCCTGAGTGCTCAGCAGAGCATCCACCGTCACAGAAAAGTATTCCGGCACATACGCCAGCTGTCTGCGGACAATCTCTCTCATATTTAGCCTCTCCCTATGAAACGCTTGGTTATCCGCCCGGGTGAGCTTCAAAAGTTCAGTGATCACCTTGTTCAGGTGCGCAGCCTGGCCTTCGATGGCGTGCAGGATATCTTTGCCTTTGTCGCCTAATTGCGCTTCAAAATCCTCTTCCAAAGCCTTTGTATAAGCGCTGATTCTCTTGAGCGGAACCTGCAGGCCGTCTGCCACAGAGTAAGAGAAGGATTCCAATTCTCGCATGCTGCGTTTGAGCTGATCGGTGCGAAGATCCACCTGCTTTTCCAAGTCCAGGGTATGCTCTTTGACCTGCTTGATCAGCTCCAATTGATGCAAGACAATCGCCAGTTGATTGGCAAATGCCTGAGCCTCTTCGATGTGCTCTGGGCCAAAGGCGTCCTTCTTGGTTGAGCAAAACCACAGAAAGCCCACCAACTCATTTCGCAGCATAATTGCATTGAACATAAAGGATTGCATGCCCTCTTTGATCAAGGCTGCCCGAATCGGCATGTTCTTTGCTACGGGAATCTTGAATGCATCTGGAATCACAAAGTTTCTGGTATCTATCAACTGGGCTCTAAAATCCATATTAAGGGGATAAAGATCTTTGGTATTTAGATAGCGATGCCTGAGTTCCGGCTTGCTGATAGCCATCATCTGTAGAAATCCCCCCTGGATTGAACTTACCATCAGGATATTGAAGGGAATCAAAGTTTGCAGCTGTTTCATGGCGATATTGCAGACCTGTTCAAAAGGCAGGTTTTCCAGCACGATTCTGTCCAGCTCCCGCAGGATCTCAAGGCGGGTGGCATAGCGGTTCTTTTGCTCTTCAATGCTCATGCGCTCTGTGATGTCTCTCATCGCAGTGAGCATCTGAATATCCTGCCCTGCGCCGCTGATTATCGTGCTGTTGATTTCCACCGTTTTTACTTGTCTTTGTACATCCCAAACCTGTGCTTGATACATTCTGGCTCCCTCAAGCCCTTCTATGCGTGCTTTGGCATACTTTTCCAGCACCAGCCGGGATTCGGGCAAAATATACTCCATAATCTTCGCTCTATCACCGGAAAGAGGTGCTTTGCCAAAAAAATCCTGAGCCATTTTATTGGAATAACTGATATTACCTGCAACATCGTGCAGCACAATCATATCCTTGGTAGATTCCGCCAAAAGACGGTATTCCTGCTCACTTTTTTCCAGCGCTTGCTTTTCATCATAACGCAGAGTTCTACGCATCAGGATCTGCCCCATCAGCACTGTGGCCAGAGGGTAGATCACGAGCACCGGAATGGCCACTGCGTGGATCATCGGCCATCTGATTTCACTGGGCAGTAAAAGCATCAGGAATATCATCGAGATATGGTTCACCACGCCTAATTGATACAGCCCCATTGAAGTATAAGGAAGATCCCTACGCTGGTGATAAATGCGCCACAAAAGTCCCCAAAATATAGAGCTGATCACGGTGCTTACTCCCACATAAACTCCGCCTCCACCCACCAAAATCCGGTAAGTGACGGCTATCAGCCCACCGATGAGGGCCGGGACGGCGCCAAAAAACAGCGCTGCCACACTGAAGAGAATGGTCCGGGCATCGATTACTGTGCCCGAATTTAGCTTCCAGGGACCGATCATGACTGCCAGACCGATTATGCCTATGATGATGCCGGTGATCACTTTGGCAAGTGCCCTGTTGTCAAATTTGTGCGTGATAATCATGTCATACGCGATTGACAGAGTCAGGAGCAGTGCGGCATTGTAAATCAGTTTTTCAAAAATATCAAGAATCATGGCTACCTCGTGGCTTACAATCTTCGGTTTAGATCAGACAAATATTTATAGAATCAACATATCTTAAACAGGATATTGATGTCAAGACAGATTTTGGGTTCTTTATCCGAAACAGGCAAAGAGACTGTTCAAAATAGGGAAGCAGATTAGGCCTTTTCCTCTCTATTCTTTGAGAAAAGCAGGACGAGAATACCGGCTGGATGCGATCCTACAGTGCAGGATTCGATGCGTCTCGCGTCGAGAAAGGGTTGAGGATTCGATCCGTCTCGGATCGAGAATATTGGACTGGCTGCGTTGCCCGCGTCGACTGAGAACTGCTTCCTTTTGTAAAGGCCTGTGGCCTTACTGGACGCGGGACGCATCCAATCCTGTAGTGCGCTCCTGACTTACAGAGTCCTCCCTGCATAGGATGTCGTGGAGTTGACGTGTAGATCAGAGGATTTTTTCCTACTATCTACACGTCATCTTCACGATGACAAAAGGGGTTCAGCTCTGGGAGGGCTTAGATAAAAGTCTCTCAGCTTGAGGCCACTTATCCGGCTATAGAATTAGCTTATCTTATGGCGGTATTTTATGTAGAGCAAGAGCAGGACACTGATCGTAGATAAGAGGCCTGCCAACAGCAGCGGAGCTGTGTATGTTCCTGTCAGATCATGCACCCAGCCACCTCCCTGAATGGCAATGGCACCCAGGCCATAGGCCGAAAACATCAGCCCATAATTCACCCCAAGATGCTCTACGCCGAAACACTCTGCGGTAAGCACCGGATACAGGGATAGCGAGGTTCCGATTCCCAAGCCCAGAATGACCGCTGCAATCAACAAAGTAGAAAAGCCAATTACATAAAAGGGGAAGGCCATACCTCTCCTGCCACTTCCCGGCCGGAATCATCACGATGGCGAAAACCACCATAAAAACGGATAAGGGCAGCATGGAAGCAGAGCTTGACCATCCAAAATGAGCTTCCATAGGCTCCACAAACACACCCCAAGAATAGGATAAACCTCCCATCAGGGCAAGCAGAAAGCCACCCAGCACTACAGTCCATCGGGTTCCAAAAACAGGCCGGTCAGTTTGCAATATCACTCCCTTTCCAAAATTCACGTTTTGCGAAAATATGGGACTTTCTTAATCGTTACAAATATTCTTATCCGCCTTAAAGCTGTCAAGAAAGAAATCGGCAGACTATTCTGCCTCAGGCAAAATCGTGCCGGCCTCCCGCTGCCAGCTTTAGGGTGGAAGCTCGGAGAGTAAAGGCAGATATGTAAGCTGCGCTAAGAGCTTGCTGTTACGTTCGGAAAGTGGGATGATCCCCTATCCAGAGACGTCTGAGAGCGGTTTATTGATTAAACTCCAGACTTTATCTGCTTGGCTTAAATCTAATGGCACCGGACTTATTTTGCGGAATAACAATATTTATCTTGACAGCATAAGCCTCGCTCATACAGTGACTTTGTAGTGAGTAATTATTAAACTACAAATACAACATAGGAGTAAGGCTATGATTGGCAAAAGACTTCGTATCCTACGTAAAGAATTAGGAAAGCGGCAAAGTGACATGGCCAAAGATCTTGGCCTCAATGCCTCGGCCATCTCGCAAATGGAATCCGGCAAGATCAGACCGTCAATAGAAAGTCTGCTGGCGATGTGGAAAACCTACAAGCTGGATCTGCACTGGCTGCTCACCGGTGAAGGCGAAATGTTCTGTGAATCCAGAAATCAACTGGCGATTCACAAGCATAAAAGCTGGGACACTCTGCAAAAGATGCTCAATAAGAGCCTGGAAGATATCGCGAAGACCAAGATGGACCTGGTGGATAGCTCTGTGATCGACCTCCGCGTGGAAGGTGAAATTGCCGCCGGAAATCCGGTGGAGAGCCGTCCCTATTTTACCGATACCATCTCCATCCGCAAAGGGCAGCTCAAGGGCGATCCCAATCAATTCATCAGCTTGCGGGTGAATGGCCGCAGCATGGAACCCTCTCTGCACCATAACGATGTGGTGATTATTTCCAAGTGCAGCGACTGGCAAAAGCTCTCCGGGAAAATCTGCGCAGTGCGCATCGATGGCGCCATCACACTGAAAATGATGACGCTAGATCAGAACACCCAGACCGTGGTGCTGCTGCCGATCAATGAGGATTTCGATCCCATCCTGATCAAGGCGAATGAGCACAACGATCTCACTCTGATCGGCAATCTGGCGTCTTTGTATCGGAAGTTTTAGGGGACTCTGAAGCAGACAGTAGCCTGGCACTGAGCTCTGGGGGTACTGTCTGATATAAAGAATCACTTAAATTTGCAAGCGAGCTATGCCCACGCGACATAGCACTTGACAGGATTTATGATTGTGATTTTCTATGTCTTATGGAAATAAAGGATAAGGATAAGATAAAAACACGAAAACTGACGCAGCTCTTTTGGGAGTACGAGCTTTCTGAGCAAGAATTGCAGGATTGTCTCAACAAAAACGACCTCTCTGAGCCGCTGACCGTTTCTCTATACAGACGCATATTGCTGTCCACGCCAGACTGGTATGATGTCTTGGGATCGCTTACTCCAGAGCAGCTTAGAACTGCTTTATCCGAAAAAGTCATTTCCACAATCCACTCTAAAGCCCTGCAAGAACGCTTCCGCTTTGCTGCCAGCAGGCTGTTTCCCGATCGGTAGTTTTATGAAACATACAGACTATCAGCAGTCTTTATACCCTCTACAGGATGAAATACTCTCGCTTATCAATGGCTTGAACCTACCCTTCTATCTCAGTGGTGGAACTGCCTTGTCCAGATATTACCTGAATCACCGCTATTCAGAAGATCTGGATTTGTTTGTAAACAGCCACGCAGATTTTCGCGCGTTAGTTGAGGAAATAGAGGCGGAATTTAAAGCCAATCAGGTGACCTACAATGCACTTACCCGCAGTGCAGACTTTGTTCGTCTGGAAGTAATCGGGAAGGATAAAACACCACTCAAACTTGATCTGGTGAATGATCTGGTCTGCCATATAGGCGGATTTGAATTATCAGCAGTCTTGGGCAGAGTAGATAATGTGTACAACATCTTGTCCAACAAGATCTCTGCTATTCCCAGGCTCGAAATCAAGGACTTTGCTGACATTGTCTTCATTGCCAGAAAATACCGGTTTAACTGGAAGATAGTGATCAACGAGGCAATGCAGAAAGACACTTGGGTAAACCCCCTGGACTTGGCAAAGTACTTCATTGGGCTGGATGCCAAAAGGTTTGAACTCATCCCGTGGATCAATCCCATAAACATAGCTAAGCTCATGAAGGACTGTGAAATAATAGTCGATGAGATTGTTCGAGGCTCAGTTAATTCGCTCGCAGAAGAGACCCCTGCTATCTAATTTCATCACAGATTTGATTTAGATTGCTTCTTTTCTCTTATCCTCATACTCTTTGATCCTTGCAAATCTCTACGAGAGCGCGTCTCTATGCCCATTTAGGGGATTTTTCTTGACCAAATGAGCCATAGCAAAAAGCTCGTGACCTAAGAAAATAACATAATATTTGGAGTGTAAATGCTTAAACTCGATTTAGATAGCAATCTGGTAAGTCGTGCCAGAGCAGCCGCTACAAAGATCAGTTCAGACTTTGACTGGCTCTTTAATGGCTACAGCTCTGTGACCATTGAACGCACGGTTTTACGGCTGATGGGCATCGATGGTGCCACCGAAGATGGCAAGCCGCTGCCGAATCTGCTGGTCGATCAATTGCAGACTGCCGGAGCCTTGCACAAAGGCGCCGCAATCTGGGTGGCAAATGCCATGCATCACCGGTCTTGCAGCGCTCAGGAAGTGGCAGACAGCGTCACCCGTGGAGAGCTTCAGCTCACGGCTTTGCCCTTGGCAGAACCTGGGGTGCTCTATGACCTGCTTTCCGCTTTAAGTGAAAAGATGTTGGGGCAGATCAAAGCGCAGAAAGCTCAGCGGGAAGGATATTTTGAGAAGTACGGCCCACGCAGAAAGCCCGCCATTTACGTGATCGTAGCCACCGGTAATATCTATGAAGACCTTACCCAGGCCAGAGCCGCAGCCCGTGAAGGTGCGGACATCATCGCCGTAATCCGCTCCACCGCTCAATCGCTGCTGGACTATGTGCCCTATGGCGCTACGCTGGTGGGTTTTGGCGGGACTTATGCCACTCAGGAGAACTTCCGCATCATGCGCACGGGGCTGGATGAGGTCTCCGAGGAATTGGGACGCTATATCAGTTTAACAAACTACGCCTCAGGTCTTTGCATGCCAGAAATCGCGGCGATGGGAGCCCTTGAAAGGCTGGACCTCATGCTCAATGACGCCATGTACGGCATCCTCTTTCGCGATATCAACCCCAAACGCACCCTTTTGGACCAATACTTTGCCCGTATGATCAATGCCTTTGCCGGAATCGAGATTCAGACCGGAGAGGACAATTATCTCACCACTTCAGATGCCATCGAAAAGGCTTACACGGTGACCGCATCGCAATTACTCAACGAAAGCTTTGCCCTCAAAAGCGGGGTAAAACCGGAGAAAATGGGACTGGGACACGCCTATGAGATCGATCCTGAAAAGGAAAACAGCTTTACCTACGAACTGGCTCATGCCATGCTCACCAGACAGCTTTTCCCCGATGCTCCGGTCAAATACATGCCGCCCACCAAGTTTGCCAGCGGGAATATCTACAAAACTCATCTCATGGATGCGATGTTCAATTTTGTGGGGCAACTCACTGGACAAGGCGTGCAACTTTTGGGCATGATGACCGAGGCTATCCACACGCCGCATTTGGTGGATAGATCGCTCGCCATCGAAAACGCAGAATACATCTTCCGCGCCGTCAAAGACCTGGGTGACAGCCTGCAGCTGAGCCCGGATAGCTTTATCAACCGCCGGGCAAACTCAGTGCTACAGGAAGCTACAGAATTTCTGGAGAAAGTGGCCGCAGAAGGAATGTTCTCTGCCATGGCTGCCGGAGATTTTGCCGAAATCAAGCGTCCGGAAAATGGCGGCAAGGGTTTGGATGGCGTATTTGAGCGCGATCCTGATTACTTCAATCCCTTTATGGAACAGATGAAAAAGGAGCTGGGACTATGAAACACATTGTAAAACCGTATGGCGATACCCTGAACGACGGCAAAGTCCAGCTTTCCTTTGCCCTGCCCGTGCTGACAGATGCCCACGGCAAAGAAGCGGCCCGCGTGCTGATCCTTTCCATGGGTTTTGATGAAGCCGAAATCACCTGTATGCGCGATCTGGGCGAAGGCTTTACGCATTTCATCGCCTATGCCAGCACTTCCGCAAGTGTGGATACCTCCAAGATCAAGGTCAAGGTGGTGGAGACTCCGGTGATGGAAATGGAAGAGACCGATCTGTATATAGCAGAACATCTTGGGCGTGAAATCACGATCGTGGGTGCCTGCATTGAAAGCGATGCCCACACTGTCGGCATCGATGCCATCATGAATATGAAGGGCTACAACCACCGTTTTGGACTGGAACGCTATCAAAGCTTTAACGCCGTAAACATGGGCGCACAGGTGGCTTCGGAAGACCTCCTGGCCAAAGCGCGCGAGCTGAATGCAGACGTGATCCTGGTCTCACAAGTGGTCACGCAAAAGAATATCCATATTCAAAACCTCACCCGCCTCATCGAACTCGCCGAAGCTGAAGGCCTTAGAGACAAGATGCTCTTCATCTGCGGAGGACCCCGGATTTCACATGAATTGGCCATAGAATTGGGTTATGATGCCGGCTTTGGCACAGGCACCTACTCCACCGATGTGGCATCTTATATCGCCATCACCTTGAGCAAGAAGCAGGCTAAATGATCTCTCTCATCCTCATGGTCCTGGCCCTCGGAGTGATGATCACGATCCACGAACTCGGTCATTTCCTGGTGGCGAGAGCCTTTGGGGTGGGCATCGAGAAGTTCTCCATCGGATTTGGAGCGCCCATCGCCGAATTCGAAAAGAAGGGGATCAAATACCGCGTTGCCTGGATTCCCTTGGGCGGCTACGTCAAGATGAAAGGTGAAGACCCGGAGGACGAAGACCCGGAAGATGTCGATCCGGATGAGCTCTTCAGCGGAAAAGCTTGGTGGAAACGCGCGATCATCGCCTATAGCGGACCCTTTGCCAATCTGATCCTGGGGCTACTGCTCTTTATCATCGCTCTCATGCTGCCGCAACACATGGAGGATCTGTCTCCGGTGATCTTTTCTGCAGAAGGCGTCTGGGCCGAGCATTTTGTGCCCGGGGATTCTTTGATCTCGGTGAATGGACAGGAAACTGCCGGCTTTAATCAGTTCTTGATCTCTGTATATGAAGCGAAAGATTCCAGCATCAGCTATCAACGCGGCTCTGAGCTGCTGAGCCTGCAGGTGAATGCTGCCCAGAAGGATTCACTGCTGCGCAGCCTGAAGCCACAAGTCTCCACCCGCATCGGTGAAGTCTTTTCCGGCATGCCGGCCTGGCGGGCTGGTCTCAAACCCGGGGACGTCGTCCTGGAAGTGGATAATGTGGCGGTAAGTAATTGGTATGATATGCGATCTCGCATCGTTAGCAGCCCCCAGGGCAAGGTGAATCTTCTGCTGAAACGGGATCAGGAAACCTTCAGCCGCCAGATCAATCTCGAAGAGAATATCGCCTCAGACCAAGGTGGGATGATCGGCATCAGCCAGTATCTGCCTGTGACCCAGACCATGTCGTATGGACCCCTGGAAGCCGTGAAATATGGCGCCCTCTCCACTGTGAACTTTATTACGATGAATTACAAAGGGCTGTATCAGCTCGTGAAGCGCCCTTCCCAACTCAAGAACAGCATTGGTGGGCCGGTTCTGATGGCCTCCATGTCCTCAGAGATGAGCAAAAAAGGCGCCAGCACTATGATCCTGTTCTTTGGTTCGATCAGCCTGATTCTGATGATCATGAACCTCTTGCCGATCCCGATTTTGGATGGCGGGCATATCATGTTTTCCTTCATTGAAGGTATCATTGGCCGCCCCGTTCCCCTTCGTGTGCAAGCAGTTGCGCAAAGGATTGGCTTTATGCTGCTCATTGGTCTGATGCTCCTGGCCTTTTATTCCGATATCAGCAAGCTGGTTTATCGCTTTATGTACACGAGGTAAGATGGCGTTTAGCTTCGAACTGCACGGCCATAGTGGCAAGGCCCGGGCCGGCAAGATCAGCACAAATCACGGGGAGATCCTCACGCCGGTCTTTATGCCGGTGGGCACTTTGGGCACTGTCAAAGCCATGAGCCCCGCGGAGTTGATAGAGACAAATGCCCAGATCATCCTGGGCAATACCTATCACCTGTATATGAGGCCTGGACACGAACTCATCAGGCGTGCCGGAGGCCTGCATAAGTTCATCAATTGGCCCCGGCCAATGCTTACCGATAGTGGCGGATTTCAGGTGATGAGCCTGGCTGCACTGCGCAAGATCACCCCCGATGGAGTGAAATTCCGCTCGCATATAGATGGTTCGCTGCACTATTTTACCCCGGAATATGTGATGGAAATCCAGGAGGCTTTGGGTGCTGACATCATCATGAGCTTTGACGAATGCCCGCCTTATCCCGCTACCAGGGAGTATGTGGAGAAGTCTCTCTGGACTACCCTGAGATGGGCAGAACGTGGCTTGCGCGCTTTCAAGAATCAGCAGAATCAAGCGCTGTTTGGCATCGTACAAGGTGGCATTTACCCTGAGCTTAGAGAGAAATCCGCTCTGGCTCTGATGGATATGGACTTTCCGGGTTACTCTATCGGCGGCCTGGCCGTGGGTGAAGAAAAGGAAGATATGTTCCGCATCACGGAATTTCTGGACGGCATCCTGCCCCAAAACAAGCCACGCTATCTGATGGGAGTGGGTACGCCCAGCGACCTTTTGAACAACGTTGCCCGCGGAGTGGATATGTTTGACTGCGTGATGCCTACGCGCAATGCCCGCAATGGCTCAATCTTCACCCGGCAGGGCAAGATGATCATCAAAGCCGCCCGCTACAAAGAGGATTTTAGCCCCATAGATCCAGAGTGCACCTGCTATGCCTGCACCCATTTCACCAGAGCCTACATCCGGCATCTGATCGCCATGAACGAGATTTTGGGCATGCGCCTGACCACCATGCACAGCCTGCATTTCTATCAGGAATTGATGGGTATGGCCCGAGCCGCCATCCTGGAAGATCGCTATGCAGACTTCCTGGCTGAAATGCTGCCGGTGCTGGATAATATCGTAGATTAGGGCTATATTAGTATGAAAAAAGCGAAGCTGTATTGGCTGTTAGTTTTCACCTTTAGCTTTACCCTCCTAATGGCAGAACAGGCTCCGCTCTATCTGGCGCTCTCGGAAAATCCCCCCTTGGTCCCCATCGAAATGAGGCGTCCGGGCTATTGGATATCCAGACATGCCAGTCCGGACAGCATCATGATGGATGCCAAGGCCATCCAAGCTTTTAATACCCAGGTTATCCGCAAAGGCGGAGTTTCACAGCTGGCTGAGCAGCCGCTTTCCATCAGTGAAAAGGGCTTGCAAAAGTCCATCGACGAGTGCTTTACCTTGATCCGTAATACCGGCAAATACGATGCCCAGGGAGCTGAGATCCAGGAGAGCTTTTGGGAGGAACTGGAGACTCTGCTCAATAAAAACGCCATAAAAGACCGCAATACCTCCCGTTTTGGCTTCCCCATCCGCTTTAGCAATCAACGCCTTGCCCCCTACGCAGGGATCATCACTAACAGCTATCTGGACAATGAATTTGACTACCTGCAAAATAGCGGCTTTGACATCTCTGAACCGCTGATCATCAGGCACGAATCCACCGATGGAAAGTGGTATTTTGCCAATGGCCGCGCCTCCATGGGCTGGTTTTTGAAAGAGGACATCGCTCTGATGGATCGCGAGAGTTGGCTACGCTATCAGCAAGGCAAGGATTTCATCGTCACCACCAGTGATAAGAGTGATCTTTATCTGGATGCAGCCCGCACAGACTTTTGGGGCCTGATCCGGATGGGAAACCGGCTGCCTTGGGTCTCTGAAACTGCTGACTACTATGAAGTTCTGCTGCCGGGAGCAGAGGGCAGGACTGTCTTTATTTCAAAGCAGGACGCTCATCGCGGATATCTCCCCTTTACCGCCAGAGCGGTCTATGAACTTGGCCTTGGCGCTTTAAACGCTCCCTACGGCTGGGGAGACCTCAATGCAGAATACGATTGCTCCGGCCTGATCAAGCAAGTCTATCAATGCTTTGGCATCTATCTCCCGCGCAATGGCGCTACGCAATACACAGCCGGTACAGCAATATATGAATTTGACACTGAAGAAACTCCCCAGCAAAGGGAAGAGATCCTCAGCCAAACCGCCATCCCAGCGGCTACCATGCTGAGATTCCCGGGGCATATCATGATCTACCTGGGCTCTGTGGATGGCAAAAGCTATATTCTGCATGCACTTTGGGGAATACGAATCCCCCCTGTTGAAGAACAAGATAAAGATCAGGTGATCGCTGTAAACCGCACTGTAGTAAGCGATCTATCCCTGGGACTGGGCAGCAAAAAAGGCAGCCTGCTCCAAAGACTCACGGGATTTTCCCGGATTATGCATGAAGAATAAGGAGTCTATGATGCGTAAACGTATTGTCATTACTGCAGCAGTTTTCCTGCTCGTAATTGCGGCCCTCTTGGGGATAAAAACACCCCGGACCAATGTCCTCGAAACCGACAGGATCCCCGAAGCTTCAGGCATCGCCCACAGCTTGATCAATGAAAACGTGCTCTACACGCACAATGATTCCGGCGGCGAAGCCTCTGTCTTTGCTATCGATACCCAAGGCAAGCTATTAGCCGAAATCGTGATTGACGGAGCAAAAAACCGCGATTGGGAAGATATCGCCACCGCCATCGATCCCCAAGATGGCAAAGCCTATATCTACATCGGTGAGATCGGAGACAATGGCGCAAGATACCCTTCGGTAAAGATTTACAGAGCCCCCGAGCCTGTCATAACCAAAGCGGATTCCATCTATCAGATCAGTGATGTACAGACTTACAGCATCGTCTATGAAGATGGGCCACGGGACGCGGAAGCGCTATTTGTAGAGCCTGAAACCGGTGATATTTACATCATCAGCAAGCGCGAGGAGCGCGTTGGCATCTATCAGGTCTCATACCCCCAATCCACCTCGGAAGTGAATACGGCTAAGAAGCTGGGCACCATGAATATGAGCTGGGTGACTGCCGCAGATATCAGCCCCGATGGCAAATACATTCTGGTGAAGAATTACCCCGGCATCAGGCGTTATAAGAAAGGCAAACGCCGCAGCGTGACACAGGCGCTTTCAGGCAAAGGTAAAAACATGCCTTACAATCTTGAGCCACAGGGAGAAGCTGTGTGTTTTGACGCCAGGGGCAAGGGCTATTATACGCTCAGTGAAGCCAGTGGTGATGCACCGCAGATCCTCTACTATTATAAATAAGCTGACTGCAAATTGAGTCCCATCAGGACGACATTTCAGATAGCATACTCCGACTGGAAACAAAAAGCCGTTATTATGGAGTTAAGAGTTTCCTTCTCAATCTTGATAATACTGTACTGCTCACAGAACTTATTGAATTCAGCATCATCAAAACTGCAGGTGGAAGATTGAGACTACAAAAGGCGAATCCAGCAACTGGACGCGAGACGCATCCAATCCAGCAGTTCTGCTGCTCTGAATCCCTGGTAATTCCCTTGATCTGTTAAATCTGTGTGATCTCTGAGAGATTCCTTTTAATCTGTGAGAGACTTTTTTACCAGCCCTAATCCCGCTTACCCACCTTGAAGCGCCAGCCGATGACCCTGCTCATAGTATAGGCCAGAGCCTCTCTGAGCGGCACAGAGCGGTATTCACGCACCAAGGCCAGAGGGATAAAGGCCGCCCAACGTGCCAAAGCTCCCACTCCAAAGACCACCTGCTCCGGATCCAGCACCCGGATTCCTATATTCAGGCTGCCGGGATAGAAGATACCGCTGGCCAAAGTGGAACTCATCATAAAGACCCCTACCACAGCGGCATAGATCCCACTATAAGCCTGCTCCCTGCGTTTGGGTGCGATCGAGAGCACAAAGTTTGTGGTGATGATCCCAGCTCCGGCCCACATAAATCCGGAGGAAATGCCTTCCAACCAGAGAATAGAGTGATTTTGCGCAGTCATAAACAGCCAAAACAGCGGATTCAAACCCCCCAGAAACACGCAGATTTTCATGGCAGTTTTATTGCCAAAACGATCGATGAACTTACCCCAAAAGCTAAAGGATAATAGCGATGCCCCCATGTGCAAAGTGTTATAAAGCTGCACTTCAAAGAGCCCCATCTGCAGATTCTTCAGCATAAAGGGACCCCAAAAAGGACTGCCAATTCCGGTCGCGAGCATCCACCAGGCCCCAAAGACCAAAAGCAGCCGGAAGTTCTTATTTTGAAAAGGTTCAGCAAAGACCTGCCTGAGGCTCTGCCCTGAGAAATGCGCCCGTTTCCGCTCCGGTTGCAGAGCCAAAAAGGACAGACCTATAATCCCCACAATAGAGGCAAAAACATAGACAAAAGCCAGGAAAAACGCTTGATTCTGGGGCACAAAAAAGCCTTCTGCGCCCAGGCGGGCAATATAGCTCTGCCCTCTGCCGCTGGCTTCAAAGAGATCCACATGGTAGCTCACCACATAGCTTACGATGAGGCCGATGACCAAAAGAAACTGATTGCGGCGCGAGAAGAATCTACCCCGGATGCGCAGCGGAATCAGATCACTGACCCAGGCGATCCAGATATTGGCTCCGGTGGCCTGAAAACCCGCGCTGAAAAAGAGCAGGGTCAGCATGAACCAAATCCCCTTCTGGTGCGAAGGGAAGAGCAGTGCCAGCCCCAAAAACAGAGTCAGAAAACGCCCGATGAAGGTAATCCAGATGCACAGCCACTTCCTCTGCGAAATGTGATGCGAAAACGCCACTCCCAAAGGCTGCCAGATCGCCGAAATCTGACCGATTGCAGAGAGTAAACTGTATTGCAGAGGGCTGGCACCCATCAAAACCATCAATTTGGTAATGAAGCTGCTACCGATCTGCGCCAGATTGCCATAAACCTGGGCAAAGGCTCCTTCCGTGATGGAACTGCGATAGACCTGTCTGACCAGGCTACTGCGCTTTTTCTCTGACATCTGACTCCCTTCTGCGATCGTTTTTGAAATCCTATGCTCAGATTGCCGGATTTCTGTCCATACTTTTCTCAAGCGAGACCGCGATTGCCAAGGTATCGTATCGCATCTCAAATGTTTGTGCAAATTCTGAATCATAGTTGTGCGGCTGTTTGAGTGCATTTTGGCTGCCCGTTTCTTGCAATCTATGCAGGCTCAAGCGATGCCAGATTCCAGCCCCCAAGCGTAGGAATACCCTTTTAGCCATAGACACACTTTAGCCCAGGCTACCCTAGCCCTATTAGTTGTCGTAGAGATGTCGTGGATATAGTAGGAAAAATCCCTCTTATCTCCATGTCATTTCTAAGGTAGCCTATAGAGCTAGGCTGCTGCGGCTAAAGGGATACAAACGAAGCCGTGTAAATCCGTACGAACCGTCCCCTCTGTGTGGCCATTAATATAAGGTATCACCCAGATATCACAAATGCGCATCATCTGTCACGGAGGCAGAAAAAGCTTGACATGCAACCAGCATGTTGACAAACTGTCCACATGCTGGAGGTAAGATGATAGCAGAATTGATGAAAGTGACTGAGCAGCCCTTTGATTACCAGTATCTTTGCGGCTTGCTGCAAGACTACAAGTACCCCCGCAATAAAATATCCAGCTTAATAAGCTCTGGAGAGTTAATTGCGCTCAAACGGGGCTTGTATATATTGAGCGAGCAATACAATAAGCAAGTAATACCGGAAGTGGTGGCAAATGCACTGTATGGCCCCTCCTATATCTCAACTGATTATGCCCTGGCATACTACGGTATGATACCAGAACGCGCCTATAACATCGGCTCTGTTACAACCGGTAGAAGGAAGCTATATCATACAAAGCTCGGCACTTATACTTATCGATCCCTGAAGCTTTCCTATTACCAAACAGCTTATCATATCCAAAACAAAGGGGGCACGAACTTCCTTATTGCCACACCGGAAAAGGCACTGTGTGACCAGCTTTATTTCTATCCTGTCCAGGCCGGAACTCTAGAGCTTGAACACGCTCTCAGCACAGACTTACGTATTGATTACGATACGATGCAGAGTCTATCGGGCAGTCTGATTCTGAAGATTGCGAAAATTGCAAATTCCACCAATCTCAATCTCTTAAGTAAAATGGTAAAACAATGATTAAGAATCAAGCCCTTACAGCACTGATAGAAAGCCATTCGCCAAAGACCAAGGCCGAATATAAGCAGGCTCTGCTGGTCGCTATGCAGGAGATTTGTCTATTAGGCTTGTGGCGCAGTGGTTTCTTTGAGCATGCTGCCTTTTATGGTGGTACTGCGCTCAGTTTATTTCACGGCCTGGACCGCTTCTCAGAAGACCTGGATTTTTCGTTGCTAAAGCCCTTGCCGGAATTCTCGCTAAGTGCTTTTCTGGCCGGAGTTCGCCAGGAATTAGGCGCGTGGGGTATAGATGCAGATCTTGCTATGGTGCAGAAGACAAGCGGCAGCATACAAACAGCTAATATCAAGGCTAATACGCTGTCTGTGATGGAGTCCATTTCGCTTCCTGTCCATATACTGAAGAGCTTTCACAGGGATGAAATCAGCCATGTGAAGTTTGAATTGGACCCGAATCCACCTTGCAATTTCGCCACTGAGATGAAGTTCTTGCTGTCTCCCATACCCTTCAGTGTCAGGATTATGAGCCCCCCTGATCTCTATGCGGGGAAAATGCATGCGCTTCTGGTACGTAACTGGCAGAATCGCGTGAAGGGCCGGGATTGGTATGATTTTATCTGGTTTGTTAAGCATGAGATTGCGCTAAACCTAAGTCATCTCGAAGCACGCTTGAAGCAGAGCGGCCATCTGGATCTTGACGCTACATTGACGATAGCTCAATTCTCTAAGCTGATGCAGAAACGTATAAGAACAGTAGATTATGAGCAGGCTAAGCAGGATGTCTTACCCTTTATTATGGATCCGCGTCAGCTGGAAAACTGGTCAAAGGAGCTCTTTGCGCAGCTTGCCGAGGCAATAACTCTCCAGGAATAACTACAGAATATCAAGTTATTTTCCAAACCTTGGTACCCTGAGTTGCAAACGCCTGTTTTCAATTCGGCAGAGCTTCACAATATTCGCCAACCACAGCATAAACACATAACGAAATCCGTGCAATTCCGTCCACTCTTGTGACTATTAATTCAGGGCTAATCCAGATAATGGTCAAAAAGTTCTTGACAAGCAGATCAGCATTGGTTTAAATGGAACCAGATAGCTTATTAACTCATAGTAAATAACTTAGTAAGACCATAATGAGCGATAACAGCTCTTCAACCCAGACTCAAAATCGGGAAGAAAGGAAAGAATATGATAAAAAACGTAAAGATAGTCTCAGAGCACGCACAAGTGATGGAACTCGCCAATGAACTCAAGTTTGAAATGCTGAAAGAATTGATCCGCTCCGCCGCCACCTGTCAGCAATTGGCCACAGCTTTTGGGGAAAGTAAGCAGAAAGTGCATTACCACCTGAACAAACTGCTGGAAGCCGGCTTGATCAAACTGGTGGAAGATATCCACGCCAACGGTAAAGAGGTTTACTATCGTGCCACCGCCAAGAATTTCGTGCTGGATTTTGCCTTGGGCGAGCATCTGAGTGAAGGCACCATCAATGGCCGGGGTGTGATTCAGAGCATTTTGGAAAGCGAATACAGATTGCCTCTTTCCGCGATCGCTGCCCGTCTTTTGAAGGATTCGCTGAAGCTGAAAGCGCGCCAGAAACTGCTCATCGTTACCGGAAAATACAATCTGCCTTTGGTGGAAAAGATTCTTTTGGAAGCAGGGCGCATGGGTATCCACACTACGGTGATCTATCAGAATACCGAATTGCTCAAAGCCAAGTTCGAAGAATATTCTCTCCCTGCTTTCAATGCGGATTATGAGCACTTTAACCGTTTGCTGAAAAGCAGTGACGTCTATCTCAATCTCAATGGCGAAGCCCGCAATGTCCAGCTGCTTGATAAGGACAAGATAAAACTGAGAATCGGCCATTTTGCCAAAAGCGGGCAGATCATCCAGCAAAAGAAAATCCGGGTAGCGATGATGCCGGGGCTGCTGCGAGACACTTTATCGGATAAATCCATCGAGAGTGAGCTGCAATTCTGGAAAGCTTTGGATATAGATTATGAACAGCTCAGCAAAGACACCATCGAAGTCTGTGCCAAATACCAGGACAATGAATATCTGGAGCTGACCGGCCAAAATACGCGGCTGCGCTACGGTGTACAGAGCATCTTCGCCGAGACCGGATCCTTTACGAACCATCCCTGCCAGAGCCCGGTGATTAACTATCCCGGCGGTGAAGTCCTGATGGTTCCCGTACCTTTTAGCATGAATGGAGAAATCAAAGGAGATGTGGCTTACGCCCTGGGCGAACAGATTCTGGAGCCGCATCTGCTGATCGAAAACAACGAAATCAAGCGTTTTTCAGCCAAAAGCAATGAAAAGCTGCTGGCCAAAGCCATTATCGCCGGAGGCCTGGACGGACGCAAGATCGCCCTCATCTGCCTGGGCACAAATCCCAATGTCTCTCTGGGAAATATAGATCTGTCTTTCAAACAAAAATCCCGCGGTCTGCTCTCTGTGTATTGGGGAAACAACCGCTCTCTGGGCGGTGATGTAACTGGCAATGTTGAATGGTTTTTGCAGATCGAAAAGCCTGAACTAATCACTAATCAAAGTACGAGGTAAAAATGAAAACGAGAATAATCGCAATACTCCTTTTTCTCATGTGCACAAGCCTGCTTTTGGCGCAGTGGCACATAGATGAAGGCTTTGAAGACAGCCCCAATCTGCCCGCAGGATGGACTACTCATGACGATGGCGATGGCAGCATCTGGCGCGTGATCACAAACAATCCCCATAGCGGCATTCGCGCGGCTTTTGTAGATAACTACCTGCCAAATCAAAATCATGACTGGCTGGTGACACCGCAAATCACGGTGAACGCAGGCGACTATCTGGAATTCTACACCCGCGCCTGGTACGGCACCGAAAATCTGAAAGTGTATGTATCCACCAGCGGAACTCAAATCAACAATTTCAATACAATGCTGCTGCATATGCAAAACCTGAATACCACATATCAGATGGGAACCGTCTCTCTGGATAGCTATGCCGGGCAGAATATCTACCTGGCTTTCTATTGGGAATGCGATACTTACGGCATCTTGATCGATGATGTGAAGGTGGGACAGATTCCCACGGTGACTCCGGAGCTCAATCTGCCGGACACCATCAGCTTTTATCAAAGTGATCTGCTGCAGATGGATTTTAGCCCCTATATCGTGGTGACGGATCCAGCCTCAGCCAGCCTCAGCGTGAGTGGAAATACCAATATCACAGTGAACATCTCCGGACTTAACGTAGCCTTCAGCGCTCCGGACTATGTCGGCAGCGAAGAGCTGACCTTCACGCTGCTGGACACAGAAAGCAACCAGACTGCGACGGATATGATCTCCGTGAGCGTCCTGGCCGATCCCACGGCGGATCTGTATGTCTCGCAGGTCATTTATCCCCGCTATCATGAATTCGTGGGCCTGCCTTTCATGCCAGAGATCAGAGTTGGCAATGCCGGCACAAATACTTTCAGCGGCAGCATAGAGATCGTACTGAATGTCTCCAATGATCTCGAGGAAAGCCTGCACATCGATACCGCTATCATAGACGCAGAGATCCTGCCCGATGCCAGCGTTACGGTGAATTTCTCCCAAACCTTTACCCCGCTGGAGATCGGCCACCTGAATTACAGCTTCCACATCCTCACCCAGGACGATAATCCGGATAACAACAGCTTTACCTATATCGGCGAAGTGGTGATCCGTGAAAGTTCCGGCGGGCCCGATGATTTCGGCTATCGTTATATAGATAGCAATGAACCCCTGGGGCCAGAGTATGAGTGGATCGAGATCAGCGAAACCGGAGTCTCCACCATCATGTATGGCGTGAATGCTTTCCATGGCGATGATAACTTCAGCGAGCCCATCCCCCTGGGTTTTGATTTCCCCTTCTATGGTAGTACTTACTCCAGCGCCTATGTGGATATCAACGGCGAAATTCTGCTGGCGGATAATAGCTGGTACACCAATTTCCCCGGTTCCGGCTGGGGCGGAGATGGTAATATGTTCAACTATATGTACCCCATCCCAGGCTACGCGCAAATGCCGGGTTTGATCGCCGTCTATTGGGATGATCTGGAAGCAGACGAGGGCACTGGTGATGTCTATTTCCAGAGCTTTGGCACCGCACCGGAGCGTTATACAATCTTTCAGTGGAATGATTTGAGATTCAGAGCTGGGACTGGAGCTGAGGAGCTCTTGAAATTCCAGGTAATCCTGCATGAAAATGGTGATCTCAAAATGCAATATCACACTGTAGCCACCGGACAGACTGGCGCTACCATCCCTCACGACCACGGGCGTAGCTCCACCATCGCCATCCAAAATGCAGCGGCGAATGCCGGGCTATGCTATCTGCGAGAGATCGTGCAAGGCAGTACATATATCGGGGTAGAGCCTGCCGGAAACCTGCTGCACGATGGTCTGGCCATTCTCTTCTATAGTGGTGAGGATACCCAAGCCCCCATCATCACCCACAAAGCGGCGGGAAATACCTTCTCTCAGGATATCCTGCTCACAGCCCGCATCATGGATATGAGCGAAATCGCTCAGGCCACTATGTATTATGATCTTGGCGCGGGATGGCAGTCCATCACTTATACAGAATTAGAGCAAAATGACTACAGTTTCGCCGTGGCTGATCTGCCTCAAGGTGCCATCTTCAGATACTACTTTGAGGCTATCGATGCCGAAGGTAATCTGAGCCGCTTGCCTATTGACGCTCCCAACGAATATTATGGCTTCCAGATTTTACCCACTGCGAATGCTCAGGTACTGATCGCCTATAGCGGCATTCAGGATTATCAGCGTATCGAATTGCCCATCTATGAGGCACTCCTGCAAGAGCTTCAGATCGGCTATGATGTCTATAACTGGGAAGAGTACGATGAGTACGCTATCGATCCCCAATATGCAGGCGTGCTGGCCTATGCGAATACCGGCTCAGCAAATGACAAGATGAGATATTTTGCTGGTGTTTTGATGAACTATTTGGACCTGGGCACAGCTCAGAGTCCCAAAAACCTCTGGTTCTCCTCCGATGGCCTGGCCTCCTCTCAACATGGGCATAGCAATTCCAGCCCCATCCGCAGGCTGATGAGTGGCTATTTCCGCACTTCTTATGTTGCCACCGGATTCGGCGGCGGCACAAACGGTCTGGGTGGCCCCGATAACTTCAGCTATGAACACGGCACCATCAAGGCCTTGCCGGGAACTCCGGTAGGTACCGCCGGCCTGGAATATCCCGTCTATGCGAATTCCCCGGATTGCATCTTCCCCGATGACGCTGCCGGAGACCCATATTACGATGATGTGCCTTATCCTGAGATTGGCGCAAACTACGTCTATGCCTTTGAAGATGGCCCCATCAATGGAGATGCTTATCTTTACCATGGCGTAGCCGCTACCACTGTGGATACCCCTGCCTACCGCACCATGTATTTCAGCTTTGACTTCTCTCAATTGACGAGTGCTGCCCATAGGCAAGAGTGGATGGATGATCTGATGTCCTGGTGGAATATCACTCCCACTGCTACTTCCGATGCATTCGCTCCGACAGTCAGCAGCGGATTGGACAGCATCTATCCGAACCCCTTCAACCCCAGCACCACTATTCGCTACAATATCGCAGTAGCCGAAAGAGTAGGCCTGAATATATATAACCTCAGAGGACAAAAAGTAAAAACACTAATCAACGAAAGTAAAACCGCAGGAAGCCATACCACAAGCTGGGATGGCACAGATGAAGCCGGAAATCCTGTAGCCAGTGGAGTCTATTATCTGCGCCTTGAGACCAGTACAACGCGTGAAACACGCAAATTAACCATGATCAAATAAGGGAGAACACCATGAAAAGAACTATCGTCCTTGTCTTTAGCCTCCTGCTAAGCATCACCTTGCTTAGTGCGGGTGACTTCATCATCAATAGTAATGATCTTGCCCAAAATCAGCTGCCAGTCTATGGCTATGCCAATTACGGCTGGAGTAAGTTCTTCTACACCAATGCAGAAATGACGGCCGCGGGCTTTACCACAGCCCAGAGCATTGAGAGAATATCCTTTTATGTGGACACTGAAACCACTGACTACGTAATGGACAATCAACTGCTGTACATGGGCTATTTCTATGATAGCTCATGCACTACGTCTTACCAAAACCCAGCCTATCACACTCTGGTTTACTCCGGCACGGTCACGTGGACAGGTCCCGGCTGGGTGGAGATCGTATTGGACACTCCTTATACCTGGGATCCTACCCTGGGCTGGAATCTGGAAATCCTCTGGGAAAACCGTGACGGCAGCAAGATCGCCGGACCTCCCAAATTCCGCACTACAGATACAGACGCCTACAGTTCCGCCTATAAGACTAATGATCCCTCCTTCCCCACAAGCACAGGTACTCGCAAAAAGTACCACCCCGATATCTGGTTTGCCTCTGCTGCTACCGAGCCACCCACCCCCGCTGAAGCGCTGAAACCTCTCCATGAAGCTATAGATGTGGAGATCACCACGAACCTGCGCTGGCAACACACCGGAGGTTCACCATATCAGTATCTGCTCTGGTTCGGTACAGACAATCCCCCTTCCAATCTCGAAAACGGCCTGGTAACCACCGCTACCAGCTATACCCCCGCTGAACGTCTGCAGTATGATACCACTTACTATTGGAAAGTGGTTCCCCAAAATAGCATTGCTCCGGCTATGAATTGCCCCGTCTGGAGTTTCACCACCATGGCAGACCCTGCCATCGTCACCTATCCACATCTGGAAAGCTTTGATGGTGCCTTCCCTCCCACAGGATGGGAGCTCTACTCTGGCACGCTTTCGGACCCCTCAGACATGGGCGTGAGCGGCTCCAGCCGCTGGGGACAGAAGAACTGGCTCAATATATCTGGAGATGATAAAGCAGCAGGCATCAATATCTGGGGATCCATGAGCGGTTATATCATCTCCCCCTTCTTCAATATCCCTTCCGATGATTATGTCCTGCAGTTCGATGCCGCTCTTTTGAAATACGGCCAAACTCCAGATGGAACTCCGCCCTTGCAAAACAACACCGATGACCAATTTGCCATCCTCATCGGCGATGGCTTCACCTGGAGCACTGCCAATATCGTACGTGAATACAACAACAGCGGCTCTGACTATGTCTTGCACGACATCCCTGTCTATGGTGAAACCATCACCATCCCGCTCACAGGCCATACCGGGCATGTGCGTTTTGCCTTCTTTGCCGGCTCCCTTGAGAGTAACGATGACAATGACTTCATGCTAAACAACTTCTTCGTTGGCATACCGTCTGCACAGCTTGAGGCCCCCCTGGCCAGCATCTCCACAGATGTCAGCACGGGACTACCTCTCCTTAGCTGGGATGCGGTGCCCAATGCCACAATATATCATATATATAAAACTAATGATCCTAATCTGGATTACCTGTTTTTCGAGAGCACGAGCGAGACCACTTACCTCTTGGATCCCGCAGAAGAGAAAGCATTTTTCAAAATCACGGCAGAGTAAACCTTACTCTGATGCACCTTAACTTATAGTAAATTATCGCACATTACGAGGCGTCTTGATGACGCCTCTTTTATATGGCGAGAAGAAAAGGCCCATTTTGTATTGCAGGCCATATCGACAAGGACGTTTTCAGCCAAAGGCAGCAGCATCAGAGTGTGCCTTTACAAACTCAAATGCAAAGGTTCCACCAAGGTTCATTGTGCCTTGGCAGAATGCGAATGCTACCACGACATAGAGCTGCGAGACCAGAACGAGGATTCCTTTTTTCTTCGAATACAGATCTGCCCAGACTTCTCTTCCCTGTTTGATGTCGTGGAGATGCCGTGGAGATAGTAGGAATAAATCCTCTTATCTGCACGGCATCTCCACGGCAAGCTATGCAGAAGGCGATTGCAAGTAAAGGGATGCAGAGTCTCACAAGCTTCGCAAACCATCTAACTACATCTAAGAATAAATGTGTAAATCCGTACGTTCCATCCATCCCTATGACCATATATTATGCGATAATCCAGCTAAAGATCAAAAAGTCCTTGACAAACAGCTTGGGCTTGTATTATCTGCACCAAATACTTGATTAACTTATTTTATATGAATTTAGTTAGGCAACAATGAGCAGCACAAGCTCATCAAAAAAGACCCAAAAACGGGAAAAAAGGAAAGGAAAATGAAAAGAATCGCGATCTTACTATTGGTGATACTCCCAATAGCTCTGGCATCTGTTAGTTTTACAGATTACACCAGTCCCACATCATCGGGACAGGAAGCCTTTTTAAATGGCAACTTCAACTTTAAAAGTGGAAATCAAGACCAGGCAAGCTACAATGGTTTGCTTGGAGGAAATTATTTAAATTATTATAATAGCTTGCCTATTAACTGGAGAATCGGTGCCGATGGTAACCTGGAATTACTTAGAGGTTCGGCTGATGGCGCTGAGGCTAATACCGGTTATGCTATCAAAGCCTATACCAATGCTGATAAGTATTTGAATAATTCAAATATATTTGGTTATGGCGCTCTTGATTTAGGCTATCGTAAGAACATCAATTTGGATGATGCCGATGATCCTTATGCCAAAATCGGTATTGGGGCAGGTTATGGTAGAGTCATGGATGCTACAGTTTTATCCAAAGCCATGCGTATTGTGGATGAACTTATCAAATATGAAGTCATCAAAAACCCACTTACCACGGAAGGTTACATCGCCTTAGCTCAAATAATTGACAAAGAAGGCCAATACAAAACCCAATACGGCAGAGATGAATACAAAAAGTACTGGTACGAAGCCATGGAAGATGTCTTTAATCAAGAAAATCTTCTCCCAGCAGGTTCACTGCACGCTTTGGGTATAATCAGACTGCAGGAAGTTCTGGATCAAAGATTCAGCAGCCGTAAATATGGCTGGACTGTACGCGCCGGGGTTGGATATATACTTTCCAGCTATGATGGCACAGATCAGGATCCATCTTTAGATGTTTCTGCTGAATATGCCTTACCGATTTCCAATAAGCTGCAATTCATAGAGCGTATGGATTATTCCACGATTCTTTCCGACGATATATCCCATACGATTTACAACAAAGCTTCTCTTACCTATGAACTTTCTTCAATGATGGATTGGGAAAATAAGCTCATGACTGCTTTGACCATTCCCAGTGCCAGCGGTGCTAAAACAATAATTGATAATACCCTTGAATCCATATTCTACTACTACCTGAGCAACAAGGTCAACCTTAATGCTTCCTTACGCTTCCACATGCTTGATGACGGCGTAAAAGACAACGGTAACGATGATTTGGACATGACTTTCTTTGTAGGAGCTACCTACAGACTGAGATAAGTCCTATCAAACTATAAACCAGGAAGGAGATTAACAGTATCTCCAGTATATGTTCGCTTGAGCTTGCATATTTCCTCGGCAAAATGAAAAAGCCCTTTCCAACCAAGGAAAGGGCTTTTCTTTCAAGTTAAGAATTAATTAAACAAGTCGGCCAAGAATACCTGGAGACCTACACCAAAATGTACCTGGGAATATTCATTGCTGCCTGAGCCATCTCCGCCGTAGTCGCCAAAGCCCATTTTGTATTTCAGGCCCATATCGACAAAGACGTTTTCAGCTAAAGGCATCATGTAACCAAGTTTTGGTACAAGATACATTGATGATACGGTATCATCTCCCCAAGTTTCTGATACATAGTCAAACTCAAGACCACCGTAGAAGTTATTATAAAAATAACGAGCACCAATGCCGATACCGAAATCTAAATCACCATCATAACTTACGAGGGCAAGATTCAGATCAGCACTGATGTTGTCCATCACAAAATAACCCACAATCGGGTTGACTGTGAATACAGTAATGGCATCAGCATCTGAATTTGCTTTTACAGATTCATATGCAACGGTGCCACCAAGGTTAATTGTACCTTGGTCGAATGCGAATGCTGCCACGACAAAGAGCAGCGAGACCAGAATAAGGATTCCTTTCTTCATGGTAATTTCTCCTTTAGATTATTTACGCACGAACTTAATGGATTCCGATACCGATGTCAAGACAAATTTGTTTATTTGCTGTACTATCCCAAATATTCAAAGAGACCAAAGTCATTAAGGTGCTGTAAAATATATAAGATATGGTAATCATGAACCTATGAACATAATACGGATAACAAGGCTAAGATTCTGTTAACCAAAAAGCTTAGCTCGCTTTTAAATCGGCGTTGCAGATTCGTCGAAATGGCAAATTGCTCTAAATATTACTTGCAATGACCTGCTGCCTTTCTTAAAGACGATAAACAGACAAGTGGCAAAGTTTCCACAACAATCGTGGCTCTGCCAAAAAAAGCATTGACAAAAACTTCTCTCTCATTTAAGTATGAAACATGGGAAATAAAGTGTCCCACCTATACTTAATCCAGTAATATACGTGGAGGTATATATGCCTTTTATGCCACCGATATGGTATTTGGCGCCTTTTGGAGCGATCTTAGCGCTTTGTTTCGCCTATTTCTTTTATCGTAATGTACGGGCGCATGATCCCGGCAACGATCGTATGCAAGAAATCGCCGGCTTTGTGCGTGAGGGAGCATATGCTTACCTCTGGCAGCAATACAAAGGCGTGGGCATATTCTTTGCTGTGGCCCTAGTCATCTTTTTGTATTTGGCTTATGGCCTGAAAGTTATGGATCCGATGATTCCCTGGGGCTTTTTCAGTGGAGGATTCATGAGTGCGCTGGCCGGTTTCATCGGCATGAATACAGCCACCATGGCTTCCAGCCGCACTGCCCAGGCCTGTTCTAAAAGCCTGAACAAGGGCCTCAAAGTAGCCTTCAGGGCCGGAGCCGTGATGGGACTCACCGTCGTTGGCCTGGCTTTGATCGATATGTCCGCCTGGTTTTATATCCTGAACGCCATCGGCTATCCCCTGGAAAAGATTGCCGTGGTGATGCTTTCCTTTGGCATGGGCGCCAGTACTCAAGCGCTGTTTGCCCGTCTGGGTGGAGGTATCTATACCAAAGCTGCTGATGTGGGCGCTGATCTGGTGGGCAAAGTGGAGGCAGGTATTCCAGAAGACGACCCGCGCAATCCCGCTACCATCGCCGATAACGTTGGCGACAACGTCGGTGACGTAGCCGGTATGGGTGCAGACCTCTATGAATCTTATGCCGGTAGCATCCTGGCCACCGCCGCTTTGGGCATGAGTGCAGTCTTGCAGCTTTCTGTGCTGAACCCCAGCCTGCATGACTATATGTTCAATTTCATCTCGGCCCCTTTGATCCTGGCCGGAATCGGCGCACTACTCTCCATCTTCGGCATCTTTATCGTCTCCACCAAAGAAAATGCCGGCATGAAAGAGCTGATGCACGCGCTGAACAAAAGCGTTTATCTTAGTTCTGTCTTGATCGCGGTAGCTTCCTTCTTTGTGTGCAGAGCGCTATTGCCTCCGAATATGTATCTGGGCATCTTTTTGTCCTCAGTGGTGGGACTGTTGGCTGGGATTTTGATCGGTCATACCACCGAACTTTGGACTTCGCATTCCTATTCCGCCACGCGCAATATTGTGAAACAAGGTGAATACGGCTCTGCCACCGTGATCCTGGAAGGGATCAGTGTGGGTATGCTTTCCACAGCCATGCCGGTGCTCATCATTGCCACTTCCATCATCACTGCCTTTGTACTTTCCGGTGGATTTCAACACGTGGAATTGGGACTATACGGCATCGGTTTTGGCGCGGTGGGCATGCTGGCCACTTTGGGTGTAACCCTGGCTATGGACGCCTTTGGACCTATTGCCGATAACGCTGGCGGCAATGCCCAGATGTCCTATCTACCCAAAGAAGTACGCGAACGTACAGACACCCTGGATGCCGTGGGAAATACCACTGCGGCGATCGGAAAAGGCTTTGCCATCGGCTCTGCCGCACTTACAGCCATGGCGCTTTTGGCGGCCTATCTGGAAAAAGTGCGGGATGGCCTGATCATGCTGGACCACAAATTGGGCATCGTGGCCACCCTGGATATCAACTATGGTACAGTCAGTGAAACAGTGGAAGTCTCCAAGGCCAGCCTCGGTCAGTTTATATCCTACTACCAGGTTAATCCGCTCAATCCCAAATTCTTACTGGGCATCTTCATCGGAGCCATGGTGGTCTATGTCTTCTCGGCACTCACCATCAAGGCCGTGGGTAAAGCAGCCGGACTGATGGTAAAAGAAGTTCGCCGGCAATTTACCACCATGCCGGGCATCCTGCAAGGCATCACAAAACCAGATTACGCCCGCTGCGTAAGGATCTCCACTGTGGGAGCCCAACAGCAGATGGTCTTGCCCGCCATCATCGGCATCGTGACCCCCGTGGCGATAGGTCTCATCTTTGGCGTAGCCGGAGTATTGGGAGTGCTGATTGGTGGCCTCACCACCGGTTTTGTAACTGCCGTGTTTATGAACAACGCTGGCGGCGCCTGGGATAATGCCAAGAAATATGTAGAGACAGGAGAAGCCGGAGGCCCGGGTTCTGGCGTGCACAAAGCCACCATCGTGGGTGACACGGTGGGCGATCCGTTCAAGGATACCGCCGGTCCCTGCATCAATATTCTGATCAAACTCATGAGCATGGTCTCCATCGTCTTTGGCGGCTTTATTGTGGCTTATTCACCCAGGATTGAAGCCCTTTACACGCCTAAGGCACCGGTCATTGTAGAAGTGCAAGCGCCGGAACAAAGCCCTGTAGAAGATGGTGTAGAGATCATCGAAACCGAGGATAGTATTATACTTGTGAAATAGTCATTTAGACTGGTATATCAACAAGACCCGGGTGAAGATCCGGGTCTTGTTTTAGGGGGTAACTTATAAGTGGAGATTGGATCCGGAGCTTTGGGGGAACGTTTTGTAGGCGGAACGGGAGTCCGCCACTACGATAAAACCTTAAAACCTTAAAACGCTAAAACTTTGAATATCCATTGACAAATCTCCCTTGCCCAAAGAGCTTGCTCTTATGAATGAGATTATGCGCAAACCAACCCGCCTTATGCATTTGGGCGGAATCCAGATCGGTGGCACTGCCCCCGTATCCATCCAAAGTATGCTTTCTGTGAAGACCAGCGATCTGCCGCGGGCCATCCAACAGATCCGGCAGCTCGTTTCTGCAGGTTGTGAGATTATCCGCTTTTCCGTGATGGATCTCGAAGATGCGCTGGCAATTAAGCCCTTGAAAGATATAGCCACTGTCCCTCTCGTGGCGGATATACATTTTGATCACAAGCTGGCCATCTTGTCCATCGAAAATGGCATTGATGGTCTGAGGATCAACCCCGGCAATATCGGCTCCAGACAAGGCGTGGAAAGTCTGGTTTCTGCCGCTAAAGAGCGCATGGTCCCCATCCGCATCGGGGTGAATAGCGGCTCACTGCCCAAAGACCTTTTGGCCAAATACGGACACGGACAGCAGGCTATGGTGGAAGCGGCGCTTTCCCATGTCAAGATTCTGGAAGACCTGGGCTATTACGAGATCAAGATTTCAGCCAAAGCCTCCAACGTCCCCCTCATGCTGGCCTCTTACAGAGAGCTTTCCCGCCGCTGCCAATACCCTTTACATTTGGGCGTAACCGAGGCCGGCACCTTGCTTTCTGGCAGCATCAAAAGCGCCATCGGCCTGGGCATACTCCTGGAAGAAGGCATCGGTGATACAGTTCGGGTCTCGCTTTCCGATGATCCTGTCCAAGAGGTCTATGTCGCCCGCCAGATTCTGGTGGATCTGGGCCTCAGAAAAGGGCTGAATATCGTGTCCTGCCCCACCTGCGGACGCACCCGCATCAATCTCATCTCTCTGGCAAAACAGGTGGAAGAGGCACTGCAGGAATTTGCCGAAAAGGAACTGACCGTAGCCGTGATGGGCTGCGCCGTCAATGGTCCTGGCGAAGCCCGAGAGGCGGATTTTGGCATTGCCGGTGGGAACAAAGAAGGGCTGATCTTCGCCAAAGGCGAGATAGTAGCCAAGCTGCCAGAAGCAGAGCTCCTCCCCGCCCTCATCAAGCTGATCCGCGAAGCCTAAAGCTATGCTGCTCAAGATATTCTTTACCTTCCTGAAGATCGGAGCCTTCACCATCGGCGGCGGTTATGCCATGATTCCGATGATCAAGCGCGAAGTCTGTGAACGCCAGGGCTGGATCAGTGAAGAGGAATTCCTGGATGGCATTGCTGCTGCCCAGACCTGTCCCGGCCCCATCGCTGTGAATATCAGCATCTATGCCGGCTACCATGTGCGCGGCAAGATCGGCATGCTGGTAGCGGTTTTGGGCACGATCCTGCCTTCCACAATCTCGATTCTGGTCATCGCCATGCTCTTTCAGCGCTATGCAGAACAAACGCTGGTGCAAAGGGCTTTCACAGCGCTGAAGCCTGCCGTGGTCGCCCTCATCGCCGTCCCCTTGATCAATATGGCCCAAAAGAGCGGGCTCACCCTGAAGAACGCCTGGTTCCCTCTGGCCATCGCCATTTTGGTGGGGCTCTTGCATATTACGCCCGTATATCTGATCCTCATCACCATCATTTACGCCATCTGGGAAGCGCGCAAATGATCTATCTCAATATGATTTACACCTTCTTCAAGATCGGGCTCTTCAGCTTTGGCGGTGGTTACGCGATTCTGGCGATGATCCAGCAGGAAGTCGTGCTCAAAAACGCCTGGATCACCGAAGCGGAGTTTGTGGAGATAGTAGCCATTTCACAGATGACGCCCGGGCCGATCGCGATCAACGCTGCTACCTTCATCGGTTATAAAAAAGCCGGCATTGGAGGCTCTCTGCTCTGCACCTTTGGCGTTATCCTGCCCTCTCTTTTGATCATGTTTGCCATCACGGTGAGCTACCTGAAGCTAAAGAAATTGCCCTGGTTTCAGCAGATCTTCAAGCGGCTGAGGCTGCTCTCCGTAGGGTTGATCGCTGCGGCCTTGTTCATGATTTTGGGTCATGCAGTCAAGGATTGGTATTCGGTAGGCATCTTCTTCTGCTGCTTTTTGGCGACCTGGATCTTCAAGCTCAGCCCCTTCATGATGCTGATCATCGCGGCGATCTTTGGCATGGTCTTTGGCATAGTCTAAAAGAAGGGCCCGGAAATCCAGGCCCTCCACTGACAATTGAGCTGAGCTTAGGATTTACGGCGCTTCCACCTTCACCAGATAGAATTTACGGAGATTGATAGAGCTATCTGTCCATTCCGTATTGGCTGTACTTCCTGCCAGACTAAAGGTTCCGTCCGGCGCGTCACTGGAATAGATCTTGAACTGGGTGTAGGGCTCTGAATAGGTCCACCAGAGGCGGATGCTACTGAGCCCCTGGCGTTCGATCTTAAGATCTGTGATCGGTGCAACGGTTCCGCCGCCCCAGGATATCCTGTTATAGCTGTCCAATTCATAGGCAGCACCGCTAAAAGCACCGCTGAAGTTCGTGAGGGTCACCGTGCCCTGATTCACTGTCTTGGCCACATTAGCGGATCCGAAGAGACCAACGAAGGGGAAATAGGCGTAATCAATAACGACATTTTGGGCATTGTTTATGGTCAGCAGCTTGCTGGCAGAAGCCATATTGCGGAATGTGCAATGGCTGAAGGAGTTAGCGGGATCGATAATTGCCCCGTTTTTGACGTTCACCCCATTGCTGCTCATATATTCGAAGTTTGTATAGGCCGCGCTGATCGTGCCTCCGCTTTCCACATTGAATCCATAGCTGCCGGAGATCTCTCTACGGGTCACCAGGACTTCCCCGAACTCTGTGCCAAGCGAGGAAAAGAGTCCACCATTGTAGATGGAGATGCTCTTGCCGCCTGCTATCCTGAGCGCCGAATCCGAGGGCAGGGCGAGCGTGCCATAGACTCCGGTGTCACCACCTACCTTCACACTATGATGGTTCGCTGAGAAGGTGCCGCTGGTGACTTCGAAATAGCCGGTAATGGCGATATCATCCTGCAGATAGACCATGTCTGAACTCGAGCTTTTCTGAACAGAGTAGTTCGTGAGATAGTTGCCAGCAGTTACCTGGAGGACGGGGTTACCCGTACCGATTTGGTTCAATCCCCCACCGGTTCCAGTGGGCAGGAAAGAACCTGCGGCAGTGGCCATAAACCCCATTCCTACGTAGATCTGTGCATTGTGGAATATCCGCGTGGCATGGGCCATGAGGAACAGCGATTTATGTGTGATCTCAAAGTATCCATCTGTGATGTCCACCGCTCCGGCAAGATACACCACGTAAGGATCTGCCCAGGGCGCATCGTTTATAAACTCACCTTCATTCACCTGAAGGGATCCGGTGCTATAGCTGTTAAAGGCGCCATGCACGATGGCGGTTCCGGAGCCGGTGATCAGGCTGCCCTGCAGATCCAGATCGCCATCTATAGTGAAGGTTTCCCCAGGGGCCAATTTGATGGTCCCGGTTGCCTTGATGATGCTGGATCCTGATACTGCGCCATCACTTTCGCGCAGATTCAGCGTGTTTTCTCCATAAACCGTCAGATTCCCGTTCACCCGCAAAGTGTTGGGATCCAAACCAAAGTTATACTGCGTTTCAGGCTCTTCATCAGTGCCATAGATTTCCAGATTGCCAAATTTGGCGGTGGGGGAGCTATTGCCAATAGAGCCACCATAATAGCTGTCAATGCGAGTGGTACTACCGGTGAGATCCACCTCAGAGCCGTTGGCAAAGAGCCAGCTGCCACCATTGTAGATGTTCCCAGCGCTCACATTGGAGTTGGATGTGCTTTGCCAAAGAATATCATCATCGATATCCAGCACCCCGGCAGCGATCATCTTCAGGGTCCCCCAGATCTCCAGATCATTATAGACGGTGATGGTCTTGGAATTCACATCGAAGGTCCCATTCTGGATGATCAGGCTGCCATTGATCTGCAGATTGCTGTTGGCCGTGATGGAATTGTCCCTCAGATCTCGGGTCCAGGTACGGTCTCGGTAGCTGATGACCTGCGGTTCTGTCATCCCCTTTGCGGCTGGCAGGCCTTCTTTTTCGATGGAAAGGTTATAGAATCTGGAGCCAGTTCCCAAGCTTACAAAGTCCGCTCCCGGGCCGAAGAGGGCGACTGTCCCGGAACCAAAGACAAGGCCTCCACGGTAGTCGGAGAAGGAACCCTTGGCGTGGATGGTGCCACCGGTCACAGCGAGGATAAGCTCATAGGGACTATTGCTAAAATACAAGCCTCCGCCGTGAAACCAAAGATCTCCACCGCTCATGGTGATTCCAGCCACAGAAGAAAAGGCCACATAGGAATCGCCGAAACCGCCATAGACGTTGATCGTTCCGCCATTGTTCAGATAGAAGTGGCCGTTGAGATCAGTCCATTGAGCGGAATCCTGGGTGAGATTGATGATGCCATTGGGATTCACGTAGAAGTTTCCCCAGATCCCACTCTGAGAGAGATCGTGGGCCGTAAAAGTACCGCTCAGCACATCCACCGCTCCGGCTGTCCAGGTATAGCTGTTGCAGGTCACAACTGTATAAGTGCCGCTTACCCTCAAAGCGCCGCCACTTTTGTTGATAACCAGGGTGTTGAAGGTTTCGGAGTTATCAAAATACTGATGTGCTGCTCCATTCAAGATCACGGTTCCGGTGCCCTCTATAAATGCGTTATGACCCACGTAGTTTCTCCAGTTTCCACCCACGGTAAAGACCTTTGAGCTTGCATCAAAGATCCCAGACTCGATGGTGAATGTGCCCTTGAGCTCGGCATCAGCAGCCAGAGTCACGGTGTAAAGGGTGTTGTTGGCCTTTTTTATCGTGAGATAATTCAGATAATTACCTGTGCCCAGGAAAGAGATGGAGGAATTGCTATTGCCCTCCATACTGAGGTTTCCGGAGTCGAATTTGACGAAGCCGCCTGCATTGGAGATGAGGCTGCCCTTCAGGATCGTGGTCCCCGTATAGTAATTATAGCTGGTACTGCCATTGATGGTCTGGTAATTGCCATTTATTGTCAAGGGCTGTGTGCTGACAGCGCTGATGGCAAAGAAGGAACCGCCGGTTTTTTGGGAGTTGAGATTATTGATCGTTGCAGCTTGATAAGAGCGGATATAAGAGGGACTGGTTCCATAAAACACCAGGGTACCTGTGCTCAAGTTCACACTGCTGCCGGCAAGGATGTCCAAGTCACCTTTCAGATAGATCAGCGCGCCTCCGCCTCCGCTGTTATTCATGCTACCGCCTGCTTTGATGATGAGGTCGTTTCCCACATTCATTGCTGCTGAGGCGTCATTAAAAATCAGGAGCCCGTAAATCTCGGCATCTGTCGTCACGGTCAGGGTTCCATTATTGATAGTTATACCTGCACCACCAGATTCGATAGCCAGGCTGTTACATTTGGCAGTAAGGGTGCTAACAAATGGATATCTGGTCAGCCCGGTCGGGATCACCACATGTTGACTGCTGGTAGGCACGGAGTTCAGGCTCCAGTTCGAGGCCGTAGCCCAAGCCGTGCTCACGGCGCCTGTCCACACATTGGGGGCGGCATTGTGAACCCTGAAAGTGATGGTCGAACCTCCGGATTCTCCAATATCTGTGATTGCCAGATTGCCATCCAGAGAGGTGTGGGTGCTGGAGTAGAGCCAGGGTTCGGGATTGGTACTGTCGTGAATGGCATCGCGGTTCACGGTGGAAGAATAATTGGCATTATTGATCACCCCATTTGCCGCAATAGTCCCACCAGGACGATAGATGTAGATCTCATCGGGTGGACCATTTCTATTACCAGTTACCGGAGAGCCCCCAAAGCTGCTCATCACCCGATAGATGATCAATCCCGAAGCTGGGATACCCGATTCATAGCGTCCGGTATCTCTGCGATACTCCAGCACGTAATACTGATTCGGCTGTGTGGAGGCTATCCTATAGCTGGCATAGGGATTCTGGTCGATCGCCGTCAGGGTATATTGTGTGGGGGTTGAAGAGGGTGTGATCGTGGGTATGGAAGAGAACCAGGTTCCGTATTTCCATTTTTCATAGGTAGTTTGATGCTGTGTGCGGTCGTTTGCCATGAGGCTCCAAAGTCCCACGGGGGTATGGCCATTGTTGGTATAATGGTAAAGATCGGGAAAACCTATCATATGTCCCATCTCATGACAGACTACGCTGGCTCCGAGACCTCCCTCAAAGTTCTTGGTGTAGCGCCGGACCTCGACTCCATTGATCGTACCCAGTGACCCGGTCCAAGTGGTATTGGCGGACCAGAGTAAATCGCCCCAGCTATCCGTCGCACCTCTGAAAATTAAGGTCAGCGCATCGACGATGTTGTCGTTATCATTATCCAGATCAATGCCGCTTGGGACAAAGGGATCCAGCAAGCCGCAGAGTTCCCCGATCAAGGCGCTTTCGCGAGCATTCCTTTGGGTTACATCTGCATAGCCACCAGGATTGGTGGCGGCATTGTAAGGGCTATAATATCCCCGGCTGTGGCTCACCCGCAGCGAAAGGACATTAGCCCCGCTGGCACGGTAGAGAAAAGTGTTTATATCCAGCTGCCCCTGCGAAACCTCATCATAATAGTCCGCCAGAGATTGCTGTGTAGTAGAATTGAATAGATTGTTGTACGTGGCAAAGGAGGTAGAAGTGGGGAATTCCGTTTGGTCAAAAAACCTGACAAAAGCCACGATATTGTTCAAAGTACCGGTCGGGGAGCCGCGATTTCCGCGATTGGCATTTTGCAATTGCTCCTGAAAGCGCTCTTTGATGCTTTCATCGTATAAGAATAGGTTGGGCTGGATGCCCAGGGCAGCAGGATCCACTGTCCCCACCACGTAATTCGAAGCTGTGATCGAGCGTCCATCCGGCACCGCATAAACGGCATAACCCGTCTCAGGATGCAGCAGGATGGTGTAGCCGTTTTCGTCATGAACCCGGTGATAGTATTCATCTCCGCTCACCAGCAGGGATAGCTTGGCGCCATTTGGCTGAATATATTCAGTAGGCTGATTTTCAACCAGATTGGCTGATATCTGCACAAAACATAGTAAAAGTAAGGCCACGAATAATGCAATTCGCATTTTATTCTCCTTTGTTCTTCAGGTTTTCCCTTTGCGCTCCATTATTTAACATATATATCAATACACGTTTGTCGATTTAAGCACTGGTCGGAATATCAGCTGACTGTAAAAAGATATTCCTATACATTCATTTCTCTAAAATCGACTATTTCGCATATCACAATTTCACCGTTTTCCATAATAGAGTATCACTCTTTAGCTGGTACAATCTAAGCAGATTTCGGCGCGAGCCAAATGATTATTTTGGAATACCATTATAATGCTGATGGTTACAGTGATCTTTTGAATGGCACTCAATTCTATATAAGATATAATAAGCCCAATCAGGACGGCATTTCAAATAGAAGTCCCCTACTCGCTCTCCCGCTGAACTTGGCTTTAATTTGTCTTCAACTCTAGATGACTCGAGGACCTAAGTCATCTAGAGTTTAAAATGAGTCAAAAGCCAGTGCAAGGCACCGGGGAAGCCCAGGAAATCAGTCGTTGTCCCACCGGGCACAAAGATTATTCTATTCTTGCTCCAGAAACTTTTTCAAACGCTCAAAGATCTCTGGGGATAGCCTTTTAGCCTTGCCCTCACTGGCATGCACCACCGTGAAATTCGCCACAAAACAGAGCTCGCCCCTGGAATCATAGACTTCCTGTTTCCAGAAGCCTTTGAGGCGATTGATCTCGTAAAACCAGCTTTTGACTGTGACCATATCCTCCAGCTCCAGAGCCTTGAGATAATCGAGCTCATAGCGCAGCACAAAAAGCTGGATATTCATCTTGAGCAACTGGGTAATGGGCATCCCCATCTCCACCAGGGCATCGCTGCGAGCAGCTTCCAACATCATCAGGTAATTGGCGTTGTTCATATGGCCATAGATATCGCATTCATAGCCATAGATTTTCTTCTTAAATTCAAAGATCATGGCAATCCTCTCCTTTTTGCTTGACCGATAAAAGCAAAGAAATAATCTTGACGCAAATATCAGTACAGACAGAGGATTTTATGAGCCAGAAAAAAGTCAACCCCAAAATGCGGCCAGTGCCCAAAACTGCGGATATCGCCGCCAAGCCGCTGATCGCGAGTAAATACTTGCCCTGGATTTTCATAACGCTACTTTATCTCATCGTGAGCGTGCTATATTTCCCCATAGCTTATCAGAATATGGAGCCTCAGCCCACTGATATCAGTCAATGGCGGGGTGCGGCACAAAGCATTATAGAATACAATGCCGAGCACAAAGATAAAGCGCTCTGGACCCAAAACATGTTTTCCGGCATGCCCTCTTATATGATCTTTTTCCCGAATCGCTATCCCTTTTTGGAGTCCGTTACCAAGCTCACGGATAAGGTGATCAATTGGCGTATATTCCTGCTGTTCATCGGAGGTCTGGGAATCTTTGTCCTGCTCCGACAGCTAAAAATGGATCCCTGGATCTGCTTTTTTGGCGCGATTGCCTTCGTCTTTTCCACTCACTGGGCGGGCCTTTTGGAGATTGGGCACAATACCAAATTCCGCGCCATCATGTATATCCCCTGGGTATTCTGGGCGGTACTGAGGCTCAAAGACAAGCCCAGCCTGCTCTCGCTGGGGCTATTGGCTACCTTCCTGATCACCCAGCTCAGGGAAAATCACCCGCAAATCACCTACTACCTCTACCTCTTTATCGGAATGTATTGGATCTATCAATTGATCGAAAGCATTAAAGCCAAGGATATGAAGAAGTTCGGCATCTGGACCTTGCTCTTGATTCTGGCTTTGGGGCTCGCGGCACTGGCAGTGATGAATCCATATCTGAGCACCATGGAATATAGCCAATATACCATGCGGGGCGGGGCGGAAGGCTTGGACAAAGCCTATGCCCAGGGTTGGAGCTTTCATCCCAAAGAGATTCTGGGCTTTATCATCCCGGATTTCTTCGGCGGAATCAATCAAAACTATTGGGGATATATGCCGTTTACGCAGGTGTATAACTACTTTGGCATCGTGGTCCTGGCCTTTGGTGTCCTGGCTTTGTGGGGCAAAAGAAAGGGTCTGGCCATCTTCTTGTGGGTCAGTAGTTTCATCTTTACGCTGATGAGTTTTGGCAGCGCCACACCGGCTTTATCTGATCTCTTTTTCAAGTATCTGCCGATGTTCAACAAATTCCGGGTTCCCTCTATGACCTTGATTATCGTGCAGTTCAATGCCGTGATCCTGGCAGCCCTGGGCCTGAAAAGCGTGATTGACAATATCGGCAATACCGTCTGGCAAAAGCGTTATTTCCGGATCTTCTGGATCACGGGCGCTATCTTTATCCTCTGGCTGCTCTTTGCCAAAAGCCTCTTTGGTGGACTTTCTTTTACCACCCTCACCGAAGTCGCACGCTATGAGCAGGCCAATGCTCTCAGCCGCTTAAACGACCTTAAAGCCCTGCGCCTGGAAGCTCTTTATAAAAGCGGAATCCTGGCGCTGATGTTCCTGGCAGTCAGCCTGGGGCTGGCTTATCTGGCCAGTATCAAGAAGCTCAAAACCACCATTTTGGTCCTGCTCATCACCCTCATCACCTTCATCGATCTCTGGGTGTATACCGGTCAAAACCTCAAAAAAGAGACCCTAAAGCCAGTCAGCGCCCGTGCAGATAACTTCCAAAAGCAGGATTACGATAGTTTCCTGCTGCAGGATGAAGACAATTTCCGCATCTATCCCTTCAATACGAACCAAGTCCGCCCTGCTGGAGAATGGGCTTACTATCACCAGAGCATAGATGGCTATTCTGCTGCAAAACTAAAGCGTTATGACGATGCTTTGAAGGTTATCACTGGCGATTCCGGTAAAGACGGGGAATTTATCCGCTATCTGAGAGGTATCTACCAGGAAACTCCCGTGGAAAATCCTACTCCGGTGCTGAATATGCTTTCTACCAAATATGTAATTTTACCGGATAATCTGCCTGAAACGCAGAATCTGCGTCCGGTTTTTAACAATGGACAGGTCTTTATCTATGAAAACCTGATGCATCTGCCGCGGGCCTGGTTCGTGCAAGATCTTAAGGTGGTGAACAGCCCTGAAGACGCCCTGGCAGCTTTGTGGAATCCAGATTTTGACCCGGCCACTACGGCGATCCTGGAAAGCCCGGTGGCCAAGTTCACCCCTCCCCAGGATGCCAGAGTGAAGCAGGCTGAGGCTGGAACGCATGAATTGCTCTATGAATACATCTGTGATACAGACGCCTTTTTGGTGTTCAGCGAGATCTATTATCCGGCAGGCTGGAAAGCCTATCTGGATGACGTCGAAATCCCCATTCACCCCACAAACTACATACTCAGAGGGCTGAGCGTCCCCGCTGGGCAACATACCGTAAAGATGGTGATGCAGCCCGAAAGCTACAGCCGGAGCGTCAAACTCAGCCTGGCAGGCATCGTCCTCACCATCCTGGCAGTGCTGATCGGCCTCGCCTTGCAGATCATGAAACGCAAGAAAGAAGTTTCAGCTTGACACCAGAGCCAGCTTTTCAGCTTGGTAGCTATAAACAAAGCTTTTGCATCAAAGGAAAAGTATATTCATGAAAGAACGACTGAAAATAAGCAAAAAAGATAAACTGGGCGATGTGCCCAACCTGACCCCCGTGCCCGCAGACAAGAAGTTTCATAAACGCAAACCCGGTCTGCAAGACTGGACGGAAGCCATCCTCTTCGCCTTTGTGGTGGCGATGATTATCCGTAATTATACCTTTCAAAACTTCATGATTCCATCTTCTTCGATGGAGCAAACCCTGCTCACCGGAGACTTTTTGGTGGCCAACAAGCTCAAATACTATTTTACCGATCCCAAGCTGGAAGATATCGTCACCTTCCGCTATCCCAAGATCGAAGCCAATACTCCGGAACATCCGGACTATGAGAAGCAATTTATCAAGATCTTTGACCCCATCTACTTCAATAAAACTCAGGCTTTTAGCAAGTTCCCGCTCACCGCTTTTCATATAACTTACTATGCCCGCCGGAATGTGGTAAAACGCGTGATCGGCATGCCCGGAGACATCGTGGAAGTCCGCGATAAAGTAGTCTATCTCAATGGCGAAGAATTTGACCGCGGCTATGAATGCTATGGCGTGGCTTACCCCAGCCCGCCTCAATCTCCCAGATTGGTCCAGGATTCCCGCTATCCCGAAGGTTACCCCGACCAAATCAGCCTCCTGGATTGGTACAAGCCCTACATGGTGGAAGATGAAAGCGGTGAAGGCCGCAAGATCTACAACCGGGATTGGTTCGGCCCCATCAAAGTCCCTGCCGGAAAATACTTTGTGATGGGCGACAACCGCGATGTAAGTGAAGACAGCCGCTATTGGGGATTCTTGGACCGTACCGATATTACCGGCTCACCCTGGCTGATCTTCTGGTCTCGTGGCATAGAGTTCAATAAGCTTTATGATGTCCCGCATGTACGGTGGAACAGGATCTTCAGGCTCGCCCGTTAGGGCTCTACATCCACATCCCGTGGTGCCTGAGCCATTGCGGATACTGTAGCTTTTTTACTCAAGCCTTCAGCCGGAAAGCCAGTGATGACTATTTCCGGCTGTTACTTTCTGAAAAAGAAGCCCATCTGAAGCGCGGCCTGAGCGAACTCTCCACGGTTTATTTCGGTGGAGGAACTCCGTCCCTGCTCACTTACCAACAGATATCTGAATTGCTTTCTGATCTGCCTCTGGCTGTAAACGCGGAAATCACCATGGAAACCAATCCCATTCAGATCACGGATAGCTTTGCAAGTGAACTGCGCAAGACTCCGGTAAACCGCCTGTCTTTGGGCGTGCAATCCATGCAGGATGAAGAGCTGGCCTACCTGCAGCGCAAGCATCTTGCCGCTGATATACCGGCTAAAGTGAAGCTTTTACAAGAGGCTGGATTTGACAATATCTCCGGCGACTATATTTATGGCCTGCCAGGTAGCGATGTGCAAAGCCTGGATAGGGCACTAAAGCCTTTGCTTGAGCTGCCCTTGCAACATATCTCCTGCTATCTGCTCGAAATCTATGAGGATAGCAGTTTGGCACCGGATATCGCTCTGCTTCCTGGGGATGATGCCCTGGCGCAGCAGTATTACAGGATGAGGGAGCTGGCCATAGAGGCTGGCTTTGCGCAATATGAGATCTCGAATTTTGCCCGTCCCGGCTTTGAATCCAGACACAATCTTTTATATTGGCAAGGCGATGACTGTCTGGCTTGGGGAGCCTCAGCCTGTGGATACTATAAGGGCTGCAGATACTGCCATCCAGCGGACTTGGAGGACTACGCAAGGCTGATAGAATCTGGTGAGCTCTTTGCCGAGCAAGACCTGATGGCAGACGCTATTCCGGATTATATCATGATGCGCCTCCGCCTGATCCAGGGGCTGTCGCTAAATGAGTTCCAGAGCCGCTTTGGCCAGGATTTCCGGGCTGGTCGCCAGGCCAAACTGGATCGGCTTTTAGACCTCGGGCTGATCGAGGACGATGGAGAACATATCCGCCTCTCGGAAGCTGCACTGTTCATCTCAAATGCCGTAATCGCTGAATTGCTATGACACTGGATGTATTTCAAGAGATTATGCGCGCAGCGCTGAAAGGCAGCGATTTTGTGGGCAAGACCTATCTGGTAGGCGGAGTGGTGCGCGATCTGCTCTTGGGCAAAAAGGATTTCACAGACTTTGACCTCTGTGTGGAAAAGCGCTATGGCGGACTGAAACTGGGCAGCTACCTCAAAACCAGGCTGGAGCATGAGAGCTATGAGGTTTTCCCCAGATTCGGCACTGTGCGTATGAAACTGCAGGGGATCAGCCTCGACCTGGTGCAAACCCGCTGCGAGACTTACACAGAAGGCAGACGCTTCCCGCGGATCCGCTATTGCCCGATCTCCGAGGAGGTCTGGCGCCGCGATTTTACCATTAATAGCCTGTATCTGGAGCTCTTTTCCGAGGTCTGGCTGGACCCTTGTGGAAAAGGACTGATGGATATCAAAGATAGATTGATCCGCACCCTGCGAGACCCTCTATTGGTCTTCTCGGAAGATGCTTTGCGCATACTCCGGGCCATCCGTTTTGCCGGCGCTCTGGATTTTGAACTGGAAGCAGAGACCTATGCGGCAATCCGGGCTTTGGCAGCCAATGTGCAAAAGCTGAGCGCCAAGGCTCAGAGCCAGGAGCTGGACAAGATGGACTTATCGAATAGCAGGGTACAGCTTTTGCTCGAAGAGAGCGGAATCCAAAGCTATCTGAAATGATCGCCGACGTAACGCTAACGTAATACTGTCTTCAGACGGCGGTTCCGCCAGCTTTAGCGGGTCCTAATGCTGGATTGGATGCGTCTCGCGTCCAACAAGGCTGCAGGCCTTGACAAAAGAGGAGCAAACTTGATAAAAAGGGAGCAGGTTCCGTGCTCTTGCAGGCGAGACGCCTGCAATCCTGTATCAACCCCTACTTCAGCAGTATCATCTTGCCGGTGGAGCTATATTTCCCCGTTCGCATTTTGTAATAATAGCATCCTGAACTCACCCGGTCTCCCCCCTGATCTTTGCCATCCCAAAAAGCGCCATGCCGTCCGGCAGCCTTGCTTTCGTCCACCAATACTCTCACCAATTGCCCCTTGAGGTTGTAAACTTCGATCTTGACCGGCTGGCTGGCTTTGAGCTGATAGTGGATGGTGGTTTGCTCACGGAAAGGATTGGGATAGTTCGTCAAAAGCTGATCGGCAGGTGGGGACTGGAAATCATCAGCATTGCTCACAGGCTCTACTCTGACCTGGACATTGTCTATCATCAGATCATTATCACCATTGGAAGTTACGGTAGATTCCCCATAAAAGGCAAGATAAACCATGCCGTCCAGATCACTTAGTGAGATCGTGACATTGCTGCCATAGGTGGGAATACTGTTCAAGGCCCACTCGGAACCGGTGTTGTTCCACTCCCTCAGCACAACGGGGTTTATCATCTGCGCATTGCTGCTGGCGATCACCAAAAAACGGTCGTCGGCCTGCGTCCCTCTGGGCGGATCGTTCGTATTCCAATCCATAAAAGCGAGGTCAAAATTGAGCTCATAATCGTCTGCAGACAGGTCAATAGGAGGAGTGACCAGCCAGCCCTGGCGGAACATGCCATAGATATTGATCACAGCGGCTTTATTTACCTGGGATGAGTCATTTAACCAATTCTTTTGCTCCCACTGCGGGGTATTGTCAGTGGGATTGGGGAAAAGGCCATGACGCTGAGTGAAGCCTTCCGGCATCCAGTCCGAACTGCTGGTACCAAAGGTTTCCAGCCAGGGGAATTCCGTGATCGGGCTTCGAGAGTTCCCGGCATTGTAGGATGTGCCTGCCATCAGAAAGCAGGTGGCCACCACACTCAAAAGCACGATTATCATCAGCTTGTGTCGCATATATATCTCCTTGTCTTGGGGTTCAACTTGTGGCTATCGCGGATAACTGAGCATCCTGTCTATACTGCAATTTCATTTGCTGGCATAATAGCCAATCAAGCTCAAAGCTCTATTGTGACATTACAATCCAGCCTGATATTTTGTAAAGGGGAAAAACTATAGTCCTGTCCGGCAAACCCGGAATCCGATGCCTCTGAAGGCACTACATGGTATAGTGTGGCCCCTGAAAGGAGTCCGGCAGTAGTTGGCAAGGCTCTCATAATAACCGCCCCGCCTCGAACGGCTGGAACGCCCGGACACATAATCGGGACCATGGGGATTGCTGACAGGATCACTCTCGTAGGCGCCATGCTCGTCCCAACACCATTCATACACATTTCCGCTCATGTCATAAAGACCAAGCGCATTGGGGGCTTTGCTGCCAACTGGCTGAGAGCTTTGTTCTGAATTCGAGAGATACCAAGCTACTGCACTGATGGCATCTGAACCGCTATAGATATAGTCTGGGTCTGGACTGCCACCCCGCGCGGCATATTCCCACTCTGCCTCGGTAGGCAAGCGGTAACCATTCGCACTCCAATTGCAGATCACAGCATTCCAGATGATATCGTTGGAACTGGGCTCTACTCCCCAATCAGCCGGATCCGTGGAGCCGCTGATGGTATAGACCGGAGTAAGTTCCTCATTCAGGCTGCGTAGATTGCAGTACCTGAGCGCTGAATACCAGGACACGAAATATACCGGATGGTCATCGCCCGTTCCAAAGCCTTGAGCAGGGTTGTAGTCCATCACGGCGGTATATTCAGACTGGTTCAGTTCGTATTTGCTCATATAGAAAGGACTCAGGGTAACGCTGCGAGTGGGCAATTCATCGCTCTCTCCTTCCTCTCTGGTATCTCCCATGATGAAGGTGCCACCGGGAACATAGACAAAGCCAACAGGCGCTATCTGATATACTGCGGTGGCAATGGAAGAAGGCAACCATAGCTCTTTGTAAGCCCTGGCTTTCAAGGTGGTAGTAGTGCTAATGGTAAGGGGATTTGTATAGAGCAGGGAGCTTTCATCAGGGTCGCTGCCATCGGTGCTATAATAGATGCTGGCGCCCGCGGTGGCAGAGCTGATGCTTACTATATATGGCGTTGTAGATGAACCGCCTTCAGGACTAAAGACCGGGCTTGCCACCGTGCTGATTTCTCCTGAAAGCAGGGGCCTGCAGACGCGGAAACCTAAAGTCGTGACGCTGTCGGTCGGATAGCTGAAGTTCCGGTAAGAAACGGTGCAGTAAACGCCTTCATGGGGCCAGCTACCACCGCGAGAAAGACGACCGGTCCCTTCAGTCGCACCAGTAGGATCAATCTGTGCACCGCTGGGGTAAGAACTGCTATGGATATCCCAAACCAATTCCCAAAGGTTACCGCTCATGTCGTAAAGACCAAGCTCATTGGGGGCTTTTCTGCCCACTTGCTTTGTGCCGATGGGATTGTTATTAGCGTTATACCAACCCACAGAGTCGAGATTATTGCTGCCGCTATAAATATAATTATGCGTCTGATTCCCGCCCCGGGCGGCAAACATCCATTCCATCTCCGTAGGTAAGCGATAACCATTGGCTGCCCAGCTACAGCCTACATTAATGTGGTTGCCAGGGCCTGTGTTCCAGCCAGAGGGCCAGTTCGCAGGATCAGTACCATAAGTGCTATAGCTGTAGCAAGGCGCCAGGTCTTCCTGCATGCTACGACGGTTGCAATACTCAATGGCATTGAACCAGGATACATAATATACAGGATAATCAGCGCCAACCCCAAAATCATGAGCGGGATTGGTGCCCATCACAGCTTGGTATCCGGCCTGGGTCATCACATATTTATCCAGATAGAAGCTGCTCACCGTTACATGGGAAGCCCCATTATGGAAAGTACCTCCTCCCACGAACACGAAGTTCTCGGGCATGCCATAGATGTTATTCTGTGCAGAAACCCTGACGCGGTAGATAGAGCCATCAAAGTCAGTGCCTTCAGCGCCGGCATTCCAAATGATGTGTTTGCCGGTACCTGTGCTGATATCCTCTCCAATATCTCCGGATAGGTTGGCGATATTGGGCTGATAATCATAAGATTCACCACCATTATCCGAAAGCAGTAGCGAGACAGTGAGAGGTTCGTCATTAGCATCAAAAACATCATAATGGATATCCACGATCTTGCTGCCGTCCCTGCGTTGAAGGGCCGATACATTGTCCACAATAGGTGGCGTCGGCGTAGCCAGTGTTCTTTGCAAGCTGAAGGCATCCCAGTGCGCATATTTGCTTGAACCATCGTAAAGGGCTTCCACTTTGAGCCTTACACTGGTGGCATTGACAGGGATTTCCATGCTAAGATGAGTCCAGGCATTGGTATCCGGCTGCAGGTTTTGCCAATTTGTCCAAGTATATCCATCGTCATATTCGAGGCAGTAGCGGCTGTAGTCCGTGGCGAGACTCAGGCCTTTGGTAAAGTAGTAAAAGTTTATAGAGTAGATGTAGCCAGGGCTGAGCTGAATACTTTCAAACTCCAGAGCGTGGCTCTGATTGTCCAAATCCCAGCTTGCCCAATACCAATCCTCGCTTTGGGCACTTGCGCCCCCCAGGGGTTGATCGGTTGCGCCCCACCACACTGCGCGGTTCGGCTCGGGAATGGCAGTATAGCTCCAGGTATCATACGGGCTGGATTCAAAGCCCTGTTGCAAGACAGTTTCCGCCAAAAGAGAGGAACTGAGTACAAGCAAGAAAAGGGTGAGCAGTAGCGCGGTGTTATGTGTTCTCATTGCTTGCCTCCCATCAGGATAGTTTTGGCTTGTGGCCAGGGGATGCGCTGCGTCTTGCTCTTTTGCACAAGGGCTTCCAGAGCCTCGCTATCTTCCCGGGTGTAATTCTTGTAAGCCTGAACCCGGTAGAACATTTGGTTTCGGAACTCTCCCACGTCGTGATGGGTATAGCTGGTGACATAGCTACGCGCCAAAAAGGCATAGGATTGTCCATCCTGCTCGTAGGGGCTTTCATTGTAGAGAATGATATAGCCATCCGGAGTGATGGGGCTATTGTAAGGTGGGATGGTCTGAGTCACCTCATCCCAAGTCAGCAGCGCATCTACTGCATTAGAAATATTTATGCTGAGACCTTCGGGAATAGCGGGAGGCACATAGCCAATGTTGAAAGAATTAAGCGAATGTATGAGAGTGCTATTGTCAAAACTGTCTCTGGCCCCAATTCGCACTTTGGCGTTAAAGCTTTGCATGCCGGGCAGTTCCCAAGGATAGCTGCCTGAATTTGCGATCGCCTCTGCCAAACTGAGATAATCCGCTCCACCATTCAAGCTGTACCAGAGATCTATGCCTGCGGGGTCCAGGTTCGTATCCGAGGCAGTCCACAGGATGTTTCTGGTATCGCCAATGTACCAGCTTTCACCGCCATTGGGGCTGATCAGCTCAAGCTGAGGAGCTACTGTATCCATTTCAAAATCCGGGCTATTGCCATAAGAGCTGAGCCCGCTGCACAATGTTAGTATGCCCATCAGCACGACAAACATCAGTACTTTCTTCATGTCTTCCTCCCATTGAGGTTAAAGGATTACCAGGCCGGGAAAGCATCTGGCAGGCCAGGCAAAATCATCACTATAGTGGAGCCTGTCTCAGTAGAGCGGCAGTCAATTTCGATTCCAATTGATCTAAAGCTCGACCAGAGGGTCTGTCATCTGCATATTCCAAGATATATTGACCTTTAAACAACTATTATATACATTCATAAGCTGTCAAGCCCAAAATGCAGTAGGCAATCCATCTTTTTCCACGGGAAAGTTCTACTCTGTTAAATATCTGCGGTTGGCGAGAAAGGTGTGGAATCTGAAGAGGATATGAATCTAAGTAGGGGCGTTGGGCATAACGCCCAAATCTTAGCGACCCAAAGCCAGAGAAAAGGCCATTTGAAGACCGCGTTATAGTGGAAGTGCAGGGAGCATATCCCCCTGCACCTCTACTATATCAATAGCGTCTAAATCTGTTTATTCCCCTTTAGACTTGGCAAAAGGAAGAGTCATGAATCAAAGGGAACCCCTACTAACGCGGAAGCCTACATAGCTGTATTTGGTCTTCGCAAGGTCGGAGTTCTGATAGGAAACGGTGCAGCGGTGAGGAAGGTGGTTCCAGCTACCACCACGAAACACACGGTTTGATCCGCCGGACATATCCCAGCACCACTCCCATACATTACCACTCATGTCAAAAAGACCAAGCTCATTCGCAAGCTTGGCACCTACTGTGTGAGTGGAGCGCTGTGCATTTCCCCAATTATCCCAATGCCAGGCCACAGCATCGGGATCATTGCTGCCGCTGTAGGTATAGCCATGCGTCTGCGAACCGCCACGCGCCGCATATTCCCATTCCGTTTCTCTGGGCAGACGGTAGCCATTGGCAGTCCAGACACATCTTACATTACTATGGTTACTATTGGCAACGTTCCAGCCACTAGGCCAGTTATCGATATTCGTGCCAAAAGTGCTGTCAGAAGCGCTGTAGCTATAGCAAGGCACCAAGCCTTCCTGCAGGCTCCGACGATTGCAATACTCTATGGCATTGAACCAGGAAACATAATAAACAGGATAATTGCTGCCAATGCCAGCTGTACCATCTCCATTAGGATCGCTATTCCAAGTTCCCATCACCGATTCATAGTCGGCCTGGGTAATCTGATATTTATCCAAATAAAAGCTGTTCACCGTTACATTGGAAGATCCGTCATAGAAGGTACCGCCTGGGACATAGACAAAGCCAGCAGGAGTGGGATCAATAGCATAGTTTGCGCTGGATACTGGGCTCGGATTCCAGCCAAGCTTATAGCCTATAGCTTTTATGGTGGAGCTTGAGGAGACACTAATCGGGCGGCTATAAACCGCCGAACTGGGAGTAGGATCATTACCATCGGTGCTATAATGGATCGTGGCTCCAGCGGTGGCGCAAGTGATGGATACGTTCTGAGGACTTGCATAAGAGCCGCCCGGGGGATTGAAGGTGGGGCTGGCAACGCTTTGATCGAGCGTAATAGCATAGCTGGCGCTGGATATTGGGCTGGGAGTCCAGCCCTCCATGTAAGCTATAGCTTTGATAGTGGCATTTGATGAGATAACAATCGGACTAATGTAAACAGCAGAATTGGAAGTAGGGCCATTGCCATCGGTGGTATAACGGATCGTGGCTCCAGCGGTGGCGCAACTGATGGATACACTCTGAGCACTTGCATAAGAACCACCCGGGGGATTGAAAGTAGGGCTTGCAACTGCGTGCGGAGCACTGATCGTGTAAATGGCAGATGCTATACTGCTATCGGTCCAGCCGGATTTGGTAGCTTTGGCTTTCAGCGTGGCGCTGCTACCTATAGTGATCGGGCTGCTGTAAACTGCCGAACTGAGCGTAGGGTCATTGCCATCGGTAGTATAACGGATCGTGGCTCCATAGGTTACGCAACTGATGGATACGCGCTGGGCATTTGCGTAGGCACCACTCGCAGGATCAATGGTGGGAGTCGCCACCGTTTTTACATCCGGCTCAGTGGTCTTCTTACTGCAGCTTGAGAGCACAAATAACAGCAGTGTCAAGATGAGGATGATCGAAAGGTATTTGTATCTTTGCATGATACTCCTCTTTTAAGATATCGAGCTTAACCTGAAGGTTAGCTATCGGTCTTTTTTTAGATATATTCTCTTTTAAGCGACTTTTACATAGATTCAAAACCTGTCAAGCTCAAAATCTGCTGGGCATTCCTGAATCTCTCACAAGCTCTAAAGCCGCGTTACAGTGAAAAGCGCAGTGGGAAAAATCAGGGAGAAATCTTGCATACGCGAAAGCCCATAAAGTGACTGCCAACGTCCGCATAGCCGTAGCCCCGAAAGGAAACGGTGCAGTAGTCGGCCTTGTCGACCCAGCTACCGCCGCGCATCACACGAGAAGACCCGCTACTTGACCCCACGGGATTATTTTGTGAACCACTGGGATAAGCGCCATGGATGTCCCACACCCATTCCCGGACGTTACCGCTCAGGTCATAAAGACCAAGCTCATTGGCTGCTTTGGTGCCGACTGGTCTTGTACCGTAGGAATCAATATTATTATCGTACCAACCAACATCATCAAGATTATTACTCCCGCTGTAAATATAGTTATGTGTCTGATCCCCGCCCCGCGCAGCAAACATCCATTCCATCTCCGTAGGTAAGCGATAACCAGTGGCTGCCCAGTTACAGCCTATATTAATGTGCTTGCCAGGGCCTGTGTTCCAGCCCGATGGCCAGTTTGTCGATGGCAGTTAAAAGTGCACCAGTTTCGGAAGTTTAGATTGCACCAGTTTGTGTAATAATAAACTTAGCCTTTTGATAGAGATATCAGGAGGTGAAATGAAAGGAGCCGATGTGTACAATG
>JAJBAY010000003.1 GCA_020532515.1 Candidatus Cloacimonadota bacterium
ATATATGCTTAATCCGTTCTCTTACAGTCGTTTATGAATATGTAGTTTTCATAATACTTGTCTTTTAATGCCGAGAAATAGGCCGAAAATACCTGTTTTTGCCCTGGGGGTGGTAAAGTCGGGTTATATGTTAACTTGTTTAGGACGGCACAGATGGCTTCAGCCCATTTGTTGTCGTGTAGATGCCGTGGAGATAAGAGGATTTATTCCTACTATCTCCACGGCATCTACACGACAGGCTATCCGGGAAGGCTACTGTATGTCTCGGGACGAAAAAGCTAATAAAAGCTAAATACACTTATAATAAAATGGGGAATTATGGATAAGCTTGGACCGAAAGAACGCAGAAAACACGCCAAGCTTAGCTATCTGCACCACCTTGCAGAGTTTCCAGCAATCTCTTGCAATGCCGCTCCCAGCTAAAGTCTTCCAAGCGTTTATAGGCTCTGGCGGTCAATTGGTTCGCCAGCTCCACACTCTGTAGAACGCTGGACATGGCTTTGGCGATATCTCTGGGGCGGGTGGGATCGAAGGTCAGGACTGCGTTTTTGCCGATTTCCGGCAGGGAAGAAGTATTTGAACAAACAACCGGCACTCCGGAGGCAAAGGCTTCCAGCAGGGGGATGCCATAGACTTCATGAAGGGAAGGAAGTACATACAGGGAAGCGTGTTTGTAGAGGCCAGCCAGATCCGGGCTATCTACATAGCCAGGGAAATGTATCTGCCTTTTGCAGTCGAGCTTATTCCAATGTTTCATCACCTGCTCTCCCCCATTTATTATTTCTCCGACGCAGACCAATTCATATTGATCCCCCACGGTTTGTACTAATTTTTGATAGGCAGCCAGGAGCTTTAGGTGGTTGCGCACGGGATCTCCGATGCGGGAGACGTAGAGGATGTATTTACCCTTGAGGTCGAATTTCGTTTTGAGTTCACTAAGCTCGGTTGGGTTTTCCAGGCTTGCAGGATCGTAGCCGTTGTAATTTACCCGAATGCGGTTTCCCGGGACACCAAAAAGCCGGCGCAGATCGTTTTTGGTACTTTCACTGGTGGCATAGATGATTGGGGCTTTGTGCAGATAGCGGCCCATCATGAATTTGAGATAAAGCAGGCGGAAGAGATCATGCTTATGGCTGAGGGAGAACTGGGGTAGAATGTGAAAAGTGAGGACAGTATGGGGAGGATAGTGCGCAAAAAGGCGGCGGTTTCCTGCCGGTAAAAACACAAGATCATAGCGTTTGAAGCCCGGCCAGCAAGGGAGGATATAGAGATGGAAGAGAGTGGAGAGGACAGGTTTCTTGAGCGATTCCGGGATTTCAATAAAGTGCAAATTGGCATGCTGAAGAGGAAATTCTGTCCGGTCTGAGGGATGGATGAGCAGGGTAACCTGGTGGTCTTTCAGGAGCTCTGTGGTGGTGGCTACTATATAGTGCAAGATTCCGGAATGGCCTGAGCCCAGGATCAGAGCGCTGATGATAATTTTCTTCTGCTTTGGCAGGCGATCCAGAGCTGGGGCATGGCGGTTAAATAGCTGGAAAAACTTTTTGAATTTCATTGAAACCTCACTGTTTCTTTACTTTCTCTTATATTTGCAAAACCTCAGTTTATACCCGCTTTTAGTATCAGCCTCTTGACATTCTTCCTCGTGCCAGAGCTGCCAATCTAGCTCAGGAAACTTGCGATCTCCATCTATCTCTGCCTCGATGTGAGTGATATACAGTTCATCCACTAAGGGCAAAGCCTGTTCAAAGATAGCTGCTCCGCCGATGATAAAGGCATCTGGCTCCGCTGCGATGGCTTCTGCCAGACTATGATAAACTACCAGGTCTTTCCCGGCAAAAGATTCATCACGGCTCAGCACGATGTTCTTGCGGTTTGGCAAAGCCCTGCCTATGGAGAGATAGGTCTTACGGCCCATTATGATGCTATGGCCGGTAGTTATTCTTTTAAAATGAGCCAGGTCTTCAGGGATATGCCAGGGCATTTGATTGTCTTTGCCGATCACACGGCCCTGCGTCATGGCTACGATGATTTTCAGGCTCAAAACTGACCCAATTTAAAGAACGTATCTATTTCTGGGATTCCAGCAGACTTGGCTTCATCCAAAGTTCCATAAAAAAGCATCTTGCCGGCATCCAGGAAAATGATCTTATCGGCAATGCGATGGATGGAGGCAAGCTCATGGGTCACGATCACGATAGTCATCCCGAGCTGCTTTTTGAGGCTCAGAATCAGCTCATCCAAAGACGCTGAGGTAAGGGGATCCAAGCCTGCTGAAGGCTCATCACAAAAAAGGATTTCGGGATCCATCGCCAAAGCTCTGGCCAAAGCGGCTCGTTTCTTCATGCCCCCGGAAAGCTCTGATGGGAACATGTGGATAGCCTCTGCCAAGCCTACCAGAGCAAGCTTGACGCGGATAATCCGGTCTCTAATTTTGGCGGGAAGCTTGGTGTGCATCTCCAGAGGAATTGAGACATTCTCATAGATCGAGATGGAATTCAGCAGAGCCCCACTTTGAAAGAGCATACCGGTTTTCTTGAGCACATCGTTAAACTCCTTTTCTTCCATGGTAAGGACATCCTCGCCCCAAAACTTGACACTGCCGGCTGCGGGTTCATAGAGCCGCAGCATGTTTTTGAGCAAAGTGGTTTTTCCACAACCGCTACCGCCCAGGATAACTGTGATCTCTTCGGGATAGATATCCACGCTGATATCTGACAAAACTGTCTTAGTACCATATTTGGCGACCATATTGCGGATTTCGATGACAGGCTTTTGAGCTTTCATAAGTATAACAAACTAAATACCGCATCAAACAAGATAACGGCAAAGATGGAGCTAACCACAGCGGCGGTGGTGGCTTTCCCTACTCCTTCGGCTCCGCCTTTTACTTGGAAACCGTAGTGGGCACCGATGATCACAATAGTCCAGGCAAACCAGATACTCTTGCTAAAGGTTACGATAAGGTCTTTGATGGCAATAATATCAATAGCGCGGCTGAAAAAAGTATTGGGTGCAATATCGAGCATACCAATGGCGATAAAGGCACCGCCTAAGATACTGACTATGATGCTGAACATCACCAAGAGCGGCATTACGATGGTGATGGCATGAAATTTGGGTACCACTACATAAGCGATGGGATTGAGCGCCATCATTTTCAAAGCGTCAATTTCCTCTGTGACTTCCATGGTGGCAATCTCAGAGGCAATCGCACTACCGCTGCGGCCAGCAACTATAATGGCTGTGATGAGCGGTGCCATTTCCCGAACCATGGTAATGGACAGAAGGTCTGCTATAAAAACATTGGCACCAAAATTCTTGAGCTGTACGCCGGATTGCAAGGCCAGGATAAAGCCAATGATCAGAGAAAGCAAGGCTACGATGGGCAGAGCCTCTGAGCCAAGCTGCGCCGCCTGTTGAGCCAGCGAACCCCGGCGTTGCTCCTTACGGTTAAATAGAGCCACTCCACTATAATAAAAGATCTCAGCAGCCAGGGTGAGTGCCTTTACCAGTTCATTGTAGGCATTTAAGAGACTATCGCCTGCTTGCTCAAAAAAGCCCATTTTGGGAGGTTCATCCACCAAGGGCAGATCAAGGGTGCTGTAAGTATCTATCATAGCCTGGATAGGAGGCGGCACTTTAGCGAAAATCTGCTGCTTTGAGTCCTGGGTCAGTTCCTGATGCACCTCATCCAAAAAAGCCACACCGGCACTGTCTATCATGGTGAGCTCTCCCAGGTCGATAGAACTGACGGTTTCTCCCTTCAACAGCCTGCTGAGCTCTTGGGCAGCATCAGGCACTGTAAGATTATTCAGTTCACCTGTGAAGCTCAGGACATCGCTGGTTAATTCTACTTGCATCAGTAAAACAGGCTCATTCTCAGATATGCACTGTAGTTGTATGACCACCAGTCCCTGATTGCTTCATTATATTGAAAGTTCAGGCCAGCATCCAATGAGATATTGCGGTATAGGCGGATGTTGATGCGGTTTTCATTATCCAAGCTCGGTGTCATAACGCCGTCACTAAAGGTAAAGAGAGCATCGAAAGTAGAATTGATTGAAAGGAAATTGAAGATATTCACCGCGGAAAAAATCAAAGTACTTTCTATGCCCCGGTCAAAGCGGTCTTCAGCTTCTGTAAAAACATCGTAGCTAAGGCTATCAATAATTACAGAGCCGGCAGAGCTCAAAGTCTTACGGTTGAGATCTTGAACCCAGCCATAACCAGTGCGCAGACTCACCCAGGTTTTGGGGTTGAAAGCAATCCGGTAGGTAAGCCCCGTTCCTTCTTTGAGCCGCAGAGGAAACAGCGCAATCTTGGTGCGGATCTTGGCTTGATCCAAGGCCCTGTCTATCTCAATGCCTTCGCTATCATACACTATATAGTTCTTGGTATCCGAAAAATACGTATATTCGTCCCAAAAATGGGTGTTCAGATCTGCCCTTCCATAAAAGGCGAGGTTGTTGAAAAACCTTTTTTCCTTTCTCCAAGGATACAGTAGGAGAGTATTCTTCAGGGAATAATTATCCTTATTGATACGGAAATCTTCGTTATCTATGGTGTAGTTTGCCCCTATGTCATAGATACTGCGCATGTTGTAATGAAAGGGACGAAATTCATGATCGATGGTGTTATCAAACTGTCCTGCCAGATTCAAGGCAAAGGTAGGATTTTTCTCGTCCACCTCGTTATTTGAAGCCACATTGATATTAGCATGGATGGCGCCTTTATGGAATTTCACTTGCCCTACTCCCAGCTCGTCGGCCAGGATGCCAGCTCCAATCAAGTTATTACTCGCACCAGCGGCGGTATCCACGATCACTGTCAAGACCGGGCTTTCACCTTCGATGAGGCTCACAGTGATAAAGTCTCTGAGGGAGCTCCAGGAATTCCCCCCCAAGGTAACCATGTAATTCCCTGCCGGCAAGATCCATAACCCTTCTTCGATGCCGTGTTCATCTTCGCCCAAGCTGATACCAGTGCCTACCTTGGTATATCCGTAATCATCTTCATTTTTTATCCACAAATCATAGATCATGCGTACTCTGGTCTGGCCATCGTCCAAAATGCGCACCCGCAGCTCACTCCAGGTTCTTTCCACGACAGACCGCATTCTGGGAAATATCTCCACAGTGGCCTTGATGTCCTCATTATATCCAGTGATAATTCTATAGCGTCCCGGTTTCAGCAGATGCGGAACGTTGTATTCCCCGGTAGCTTCGCTAATCTTTGTATTCAGACTATCCACACCTTCAATCCGATACGGCAATTCGCTGGACATCGGTGCTTTGGTGCTCAGTAGCAATTCTCCAAAAAGTTTATGCGTCTCCTGGTCCTCCAATTGCTGGAAATAAACTCGCTCCGGTGCACTCATATCACTGGTAAAATCCTTTTGGCCGGGAATGATAGGCCGTCCGGCAAAATGCATGATGCAAAGTGCTGCAAAAGCATTGGTTTCAGCCATGATCATTTCGTTGAAGAGCTGCACCAGATAGATATTGGAATCATCCGTGAGCTCTCGATAATGTCCATTGCGATGGGATAGTATCGTTCTCTCACTGGTGCTATCTCGCAAGGTAAATTCCATGCGCAGAAAGGCACGCGGATTTACCCCCTCTATCTTTTCGATGTTTAAGATCGAGGTTTCCAGATAATAATTTGGGTCTGCCGCCGTAGCATCACGGTACACATTCCCAAAGATATTATAAGCTCTCAGTCTATCCGCTACGATATTGGGAACGGAATCTGACAGGCGATTTGCCCAAAGATCGTCACGCATAAAGCGCACTTGGGAGAAGCTCTCTTTGGCCACGATTTGGTTGCGGTTGTAGATACGATTCACGCGGCTGTTCATCACATACAGGCTTTTCCCGTTGGAAACTTCCATTTTTAGTTCAGGGTTTTCTGTAGATTTCTGATAATCTAACACATAGTAATTCGTTTGCCGTTCCACTTTCCCAAAACACCCACTGAGTGCCAGGGTAATGATTCCAAGACAGATAAGGTAAAAGCGTTTCATAATCATATCCTCTTAATCAATTTCCCCTGATTAAAACAGCGGGGTTATCCACGATTTGACGGGAAAAGTCGTTGAGATTTGCAGAAGCATCGCGCATATTTTCCATGATTTCGGCAAGATCATCCTGCGAGCGCAATACAGTTCTATTTAAGGTATTTATCAACACACCAGTGCGCTGAACTGTTACGCCCAGATTACCAACCATATCTTTTAAGTTTGCATCGGCCAATTGTCCTGCCAGGATATCAAGATTGGACATCATGGAACCGAATTCATCAGAACCTATAACCTTATTGATCGAATCAAGGGAGTTGTTGATAGTCTGGCTGACGTAGGCTATTTCTTTTGTGGTATCCAGCACCAGAGCATTGGTATTTTCACCAATGGTGTTGATGTGAAATCTGGTATCCTGGACCAGGTAAGTGGTCTGTTCGGAAATCTGATCGATATTGTCATTGAGGTTTCGGGTAATCATTACCAGTTCATCATTCAAGGTTTTGGTTAGCAGCTCCAAAGAACTCACGGTAGTGACATTCAAAGAATCGATTGCGTTCACGGCAGATGCGCTGATCTCATCTATATTCTTGCTGAGACCGGTAGTCATATCTGCAACATTATTCGCTATTTTGCTGATCGCATCCAGGGTGCCTGCCAGATTTGATCTGGTTCCTTCCAGGATGAGTCCGGTTTGCTCCAAGATCTTGGAGATGTGTCTCTGATTTTCATCATTGGTGAGCTTGCCAATATTGGCAGCTATAAGTTCTACCTGTTCCACAATAGTCATGGCGCGCTCGGAGATATCGTCTATCAAGGTGGAGCCTGATCTGATCTGGCTGCCGGGGGCCATGTTTTTGGCCTCATTAGTTCCGCCCTTGATCTCCACAGCTTTTATGCCGGTGAGCAGCGCAGTACTGAGTACAGCCTCTGTATCTACTTTGATCGGAGTTCCGGGTTCAATATCTATCTTGACGATCACTTTATTCACATTTTTAGGATCGATTTTGACCTCAGCTACCCGGCCTACCTTGATGCCCTGGTAGTTTACGATTCCGCCCACCTGCAATCCACTCACAGGATAGTCTATAAATTCAATATAATAGGAATCCCATTTCTGGGTAAGCTTATTTCCAGCCACAGCGGCAGCAAAGATCAAAACAAGCACGGCCCCCGCCACCAAGAATACTCCCAGGCGAATTTTAGTAGCTTTTGATACCATCTCTGCTCTCCTTATTCATAGATTAAATCACCGGTGATCAGGCGATTGCTAATTTTTACCGGATTCAAGGCCTTGATATTCACCCGGCCATCACAGACCACGTCTGTGCCAAAGCTTACGTCTCCCTCAATCTTGAGTTCCTTGCATCCTGAAAGCGAAGGTGGAGCTTCAAAGCGTTTTTGCATTTGCTCGATATTGCCATAGTATCTGGGGTCCAGCTCGATATAAGGCGGCTTGGACATGCCATGCTTCAGCCTGATCTGATATTGGTCGTTGAGCTCGTAGGCATCTGACCAAACGCTGAGCAGATCATCGGTTTTCTTGACCGGTGAAAATCTCTGCCGGGGCACTATCACGGCCCTGGCTCCGGTAAAAGAGCTGATTGCCGCGCCCATGGCGGTTTCCAATTGATATACTTTGCTCCCGTCCACCTCTTTGGGGTTCACGATCAAGGGCAGCAGCATCAGGCCATCATTGGTAATAAGATGCCATTCCAGAGCTTTGAGATCGATCCAGAGATTGTTGGTATTGAAATATCTGTATTTGTTGATATCCTGAAAAGCTTCAAGATCTTCAGCCGGACATTGGGCGATTTCACGCAAGAGCAATTGGCCGCTGGTATCCTGGGCCAGATGTCCACCTTTTTTATCCATCTCGCTGCGTTCACATACTTCCATCAGGAAAGGAATATCATGCTTTTCCATGTAGGCAGCAATAGATGTATCTACCGTAGCACCAAGGTTATCAGAATTCGACACAAAGGCATAGCGATATCCTTTGGCGATCAGCTTTTCCAAAATTCCGGAGGTGGAAATAGCGGTATAGATGTCTCCATGTCCCGGGGGATTCCAACGTTGATCCTTGTCTTTGTGGGTAAAAACAGAGAGGTCTTCCTGCAAGATGCGGGGAAATTTGTTTTGCATAAAGCTGATCGGCAGATCTTGCCTGGACAGATCAGGGTATTTATTTAAGTATGCCAAAGTATCCTTTTCAGTTGCGAAACTGTTCATGAACATAAGCTGGATATCATAGCCACTTTCGGATCTTAAAGCCAGAATATGACGGGTGATGATGTCCAGGAAATTCATGTTTCCTTTTACGGGTAAAAGGGATTTGGCTTTGGAAAGCCCCATGCTGGTGCCCAGGCCGCCATTGAGTTTGATCACAGCAATTTTGCGCAGAAGTTCGGTGCTGCCCTTAGCCTCAAGCTCCTCAAAGTGGATTACAGCTTCAGAGCTGGGTGCTTTGATAGTGCTCTCCGGGATCTGGCCGCTACTGCCTTTTTGTAAAGCTTCATAATACGCAGAAAACGTACGAATCACCATGTCTGACAATCCCTCTGCCTTCATCGCGCGAACAAACTGGTTAAGCATAATTCCTTCCTTTAGATCAGGCTGTCTAAATATTCGTCATCGGCAGGTTCTGGAAGGGTGATAGCCCCTTCTTCCCCATGCTTTTGGTTCCATAAGGCTGAAGTGCTGATCGCTCCGCTATTGCGAGCCCAGGCACGTCTGGCTACGCCACCCATCACATCCCAGGATAAAGCGCTTTTGATCACTTCATCCATACGTTTACTGCCATCCAGTACGATGCCATTGCCGCCATTGATGCTACGACCAATGCCCACTCCCCCACCATTGGAAAGTACTACCAGACTCATGCCACGGGCTACATTGCCAGCGAAACACTGAGTGGCGGTATCTGCCATTACATTGCTACCGTCATAGATATTGGCAGTCTCACGGAAAGGCGAATCCGTGCCGGAAGTATCGTGATGGTCCCGGCCCAGCATCACCGGACCAATCTCTTGTTTGCGGATCATTTCGTTAAATTTTAAGGCAAGGCGTACGCGCCCTTCTTCATCGGCATACAGGATTCTGGCTTTGGTGCCCACTACGAGGGCGTTCTCCTCTGCTGTGCTGATCCAATGATGATTGTCCCGGTCCATGGAATTGCGGGAAGGGTCTATCAGAGCGCAGGCAGCCTGGTCTGTAGCCCTGAGATCGCTATCCTTGCGGGAAAGGCAGACCCAGCGGAACGGACCATAGCCGTAATCAAAGCACATCGGCCCCATGATATCTTCTACATAAGAAGGCCAGATGAAGCCATCATTGGTGCTGATCTTGTCTTTGGCGATGTCTTTCACGCCTGCATCAAAGACAGAGGTCATGAAGCTATTGCCATAATCCCAAAAGCGGCTACCTTTGTCCGTGAGCGATTTCAGGACATTGAAATGACGCCTCAGCGAGGTATCCACTAATTGTTTAAACTTCGGTAAATCCTCTGCCAGGACTATACGTCCTTCTGCAAAACCTATTCCAGCCGGAGTATAACCGCCTTCATATACAGCATGACATGAGGTTTGGTCGCTAATTAATTCTGCTTTAATGTTATTGTCGTCGATATATTCCAGTAAATCTACTATATTACCATGATAGCCAATGGAAAGAGCTTTTCCACTGATGCGTGCTTCATCCACCCATTTGAAGATTTCAGGCAGATTAGCCGAAACCCGGGAAACCCAGCCCTGCGAATGTCTGGTTTTGATGCGTGAATCATCCACTTCGGCAATAATGCCTATGCCACCAGCGATTTCCACGGCCTTTGCTTGCGCGCCGCTCATACCACCCAGACCGGAGGAGACAAAAAGCACTCCGGATAAATCCTTATCTACAGGAATGCCCAGGTATTTGCGACCTGCGTTCAACAAAGTGATATAGGTGCCATGCACGATGCCCTGAGGCCCGATGTACATCCAGCCTCCGGCGGTCATTTGGCCATAATTTGCCACACCCAAAGCGGTGAGACGCTTAAAATCATCAGGATTGTCCCACTTGCCGATCACCAAGCCATTGGTAGAGATCACTCTTGGTGCCTGTGGACTTGAGGGAAATAGTCCCACGGGATGGCCGCTGGCCACCACCAGGGTCTGTTCATCTGTCATTACTTCCAGATATTTCTTAATTAGTCTGTACTGCATCCAGTTTTGACAAACCTGTCCGGTTTCTCCATAGGTCACGAGCTCGTAAGGATACAGTGCGATCTCAAAATCCAGATTGTTATCGATCATCACCTGCATGGCTTTGGCAGCGGTGATGCCTTTGTATTCATCAATGGGCTTGCCGCTGAGCTTGCCTTCTGGGCGCCAGCGATAGCCATAGATGCGCCCCATAGTCCTCAGTTCAGTCAAGAATTCCGCAGCAACTTCCTTATGTAACTCACTGGGAATATAACGCAAAGCATTCTTCAAAGCTTGCTTGATTTCTGTCTTGTTTAGGGTCAATCCTCGATTGGGAGCCCGGCGAATACCTTGCTCAAAAACAGGATCAGGCGGGAGCACAGCATCCAGCTTAACTTGAAAATGGTTAGACATGTTTGGCCTCTTTATTGTTCTTTTTATTCATTATTATATTGAGTATAGCCTGGTCTGTATCTTGCAGACCGATTTTGATGTAATCTGCCAGATTGTTGATAGTCTCATCGATATCGTCTGTGATTATGCCATCCTGCGAAGAAATGCAAGTACCCATGTTTGCCAGGAGAGCTGCCTGCACTGCTGCGGAGGTATTGGTGGCTACCTTCAGAGAGCAGCCGCCTTTGGCACCATCGCATAGCATGCCGGTAGTATTGCCGATCATGTTTTTGATGGCAGATTCTACCTTAAGATAGTCTCCACCCAAAAGCAGAACGATGCCAGATGCCGCTCCGGCAGAGGCCGAAAGACATCCGCACAAGCTGGATAGCGGGCCAATCTTCTCTTTGATATGCACAGTCACCAGATGCCCCAGAGCCAGGGCGCGCAGCAATTGCTCATGGCTGCAGCCCAGCTTTTCCACTGTGGCAATGATGGGCAGAGTGATGGAAAGTCCCTGGTTTCCACTGCCGGTATTGGACATCACCGGTAAATTGCAACCGCTCATCCGGGCATCGGTAGCAGCAGCAGTGAGAGCCATGGCCCAATGGTGAATGTCATCACCCAAAAGTCCCTGCTCCATCTGTTGCAGAATCATCTTGCCCACAGACATACCCATCTCATCGCTGAGCCCATATTCAGCTATTTTGCGGTTTAAAGTTTCGCCCAGATCAATTTGCAAAAGGGATTCATAATCCACCTGAGTGCAAAAATCATAATAATCCTGAAGTCGAAACTTTGAGGCTGAAATGAGTTTGGGAGCATTTCCTTCGCCTATAGTTTGACACTTCAATACTTCATCATCCAGTTCCAATAGGTACAGCCAGGAGTGACGCCAGCGGATGATCGCGCGGCTTTTGTGCTGCCCATCTGACAAGATAGCCTCAACGTAAACTTTATCATCATCGGGATTGATTCCAATCTCAAGACCCGCTGCCAATCTCTTGCCAGCCTCTAATTGTGCTGGGCTGAAGTCTTCGAGAACTTCCAATTGCTTTTCTGGTGTAGCACACACAGCGCCAAGGGCTGCGGCGATTTCGAGGCCGATGAGACCTGTATTTGGAATGCCCACCCCCATACCGTTTTTATATATGGCGGGGCTTACCTTCACCTGGATATCTGTGATGGGTCCGGGCAGTATGCTGGCAGCGTATGCTGTGGCCAAAGCAACAGCCGCGGGCTCCGTGCACCCAAGTGATGGAACGACTTCCTGCTTCAGCAAGGCCAAAATCTCTGAAAATTGTCGCATATTAATCCTATCTATAAGTACTTTATTATTATTTCTCAGGCTATCGAATTCCTGTCAAGTGAAAACTGAAGTTCGTGAAATCTTCTCAAAAAAAGCACAAGCAAAAAGTAAGCCTATAGCTCACTTGTTCCCTTGATTCGCTTTTAATATAGCTTCGACTCGAACTCACTCGTGCCTTCGAGTGAGTTCGAGTCTAAAGTGAGTTTAATCCGAATTAAAACAACGGGCAAGGACTGGGATCTCAGCAGAGGTAAAACTAGGGTTACTGCATCAAAGGCATATCTCAAGCGCGTGAACTGAAGCATTGCCAAAGCACTACGCCGGTTCTAGCCCATAAAGTTTATTTACAGTGGCAGAGAAATCCTTTTACCGGTCTTGGCGGAGCGGTAAATGGCTTGAATGATTTCCACCGACTTCCGGCCATCGCGTCCATCTGTAGAAGGAACTGCACGCCCCAGCAGGGTGTCAACCACATTACGATAATAGGGGTTATGACCAAAGCCGTAGATGTTCGGAGGAGTATAGTTCGTATCCAGGGCGATGCGGTCGTCATCGTCATACTCTTCAAATTCCCACTTCTCTATTTTATTCACAGCTACCCCGCCCACTTTCACTGTTCCTTTTTCACCGATGATGGTGATGGAACCTTCGAAGTTTTTGGGATAGGTAAGCATGGTCACGTTTATTGAAGCGATGATGCCATTACGGAAATGAATGATGGCGCTTCCGGTATCTTCGGCTTCTATGTTTCTGGCCATGGTGGCGGTGTAAGCTGAAACGCTTTCCACATTGCCCAGAAGCCAGTACATGGCATCCACATAGTGGCTGGCCTGATTCATATAGGCTCCGCCATCAAATTCCCAGGTTCCGCGCCATTTTTCTTGATCATAGTAAGCTTGGGGACGCTGCCAGAAGACATTCGCCTGAGCCATATAGATACGGCCAAAGCGGTTTTTATCCACGGCTTTCTTGAGCAATTGCATAGTGCTGTTCAGGCGGTTTTGCTTTACTACAAAGAGATGTACATGATTGTCGTCACAGGCTTTGATCAGCCTGTCTGCGGCGGCTATATTGATTGCCATGGGCTTTTCTGTGAGCACATGCACACCGGCATTGGCTACATCTACCCCATGCTCTGGATGCATGCCAGATGGGGTACAAATGGAAACTAAATCAAGCTCTTCTTTAGCGAGCATTTCGTGATGGTCTGTATAGACCTTGGTAATGCCGCGTTCTTCGGCCACCAGCTCTGCTTTCGCAGGGATTGTGTCACATACTGCCACAAATTCTGCATCTGGTATCTGGGATACTGCATCTAGATGGTTTTTGGCTATCCGGCCACAACCAATGAGACCAATTCTTACTTTTTCCATAAAGGAATCTCCTATCTTAAACTCATTATATGATTTATCCGTTCTGCGATAAGCTCTGTCACCGCATCACGTGAATATTTCTTTCTTACCAAAGCCTGACCGGATTTGCCAATCTGCGCCAGGGACTCAGGATTTTCTATCAGTTGTTCTACTTTCTGTACAAAGGCATAATTATCTGCAGCGACCAGCAGCTCCACCTCATCATTGGCGTCCAGGCTGCTTGCCACATTGGGCGTGGTAATCACGGGAAGGCCGCAAGCCATAGCTTCCAAAGCTTTATTTTGGATGCCTGCACTAAAATACATCGGTGCGATAAAGATATCACTGGCCATCAGCTCAGCGTAAAGATCTTCTACATAGCCCAGTACTGTGGTATGATTGACATTATCCAAAGCCTTGACTTCTGCAGAGGGTTCTGCGCCTACGATGAAGAATTTCAAGAGAGGATATTTCTTGATCAGCGCGGGCATGATCTTTTTACAGACGTTCTGCGCAGCCATAATATTGTGGGGAACGCTCATGTTGCCGGTGAAGATAAGGCGCCAGGCAAATTCATGTTCTTGTAATACCTCAGGTATCCTCACTTGATTTGGCATGAGCACACTGCGGTGATGGTTTTTGAGCCCCAGATGCGCGATATCTACCGGTGAGATCACCCAGTTTTCGCTGAAGTGGTCTGCCACCTGGATTTCATAATCAGAGGTTCGCTTTGCCTCCACAGTAAAAAAGAGTTTTCGCAAACCTTTCAGATGCTCGAGGCGGCGGGTGTACTCCAAAGAGATGCAATCCGTATAATCAAGAATTACATTGGAAGCCCGCGCCAGATCTGCATAAGGCACCATCCGGATTAGATGACAATATACCAAGTCATATTCATTCTCTGCCAGCAAATTTGTCAGCAGATTCTTCAGCTTGGGGTTTTGATAATAGGCCACCTGAAAGGGAAGCTTACGAAATATGTTTTTAAGCATATTCCTCATCGCCTGAAAGAGACCGTGCTCTACAAACCGGACCTCGGGAATTTCTTCTTGCATCACTTTCATGGCCTGCTTATCGGTATGGCTGTTTACCAACGACACCAAGGTCAGCTCTCCCAAAGAGGCTAATTGTCGCATCAGAAATAGGGTACGAACCTTGTCTCCGCGGTCTGGCGGATAGGGTATGCGTGAGGTCAGAAATAGGATCTTCAAGTAATTACCACCTATAAAAGTTCTTGAAAAAGCTTTAGATATCTTTTCTTTTCGCTCTCCCAAGACAGCTCTTGGGTTACCAATCTCTTGCCTTCAGCGCCCATCTGAGCGAGTTTATCGGGCTCTGATAAAAGTTTCGTCAGGACATCTTGAATCAAAGATACATCACTAGGGTCTATATATAGGCCTGCTACTGCTCTGTCAAGTAATTTCCTGTTTGCAGGCAAATCCGAAACCAGTATTGGCAGACCGGCTGCCATGTATTCGAACATCTTGGTGGAAAGTGAATACAGATGATTGGGACTGTGGTCAAAAAGAACCACACCCAATGCGCAATCAGAAAAGATGTCTGCAGCCTGTTCACGATTGACATATCCGTACTCTATTACTTTGCTGAATCCAGCCAAGGCAGCCAGCTCATCTCGAAACTCTTTGGGCTCATAATTTCCCGCCAAATGAAATGTGCAGTCTACGTTTTCAATGGCTTTTACGATCTGCCCTATCCCCCGCTCTCTGGTGATGTTTCCTATATAGCAGATATTGCGACTGCGGTAGCGGCTTGGATCTGCTGAGATATCCTTCCATTCAGCCAAAATTGGGTAATTGTGCACAATGGGGACGGAGCTGAATTGCTCTGCGATATGTTCGGTGGCAGCGATAGAGGCGTTCAAAGTCTTTACTGCCCAGTTCTCCAGCTTACGGATCACAAAAGATAGCAGTTTGCCTGCCAGCGGCGAGAGGTATTCCTTGTGCAAAAACATCTCCGGATAGCATTCGTGGATGTCATAGACCACAGGTTTGCGACTGATGTGTTTGAGCAAAATAGCCATGGGAATCAGCTCCGGATCATGAATCTGGTAAGCATCTGCAGGGATATACCTCGCTCTATGCAGGATTTGCCAGGGAGCCAGGAGAAAGCGCTTTTTGCGGCTGGTAAAAGCCCCGATATCATGAATGATTACACCAGATTTACGCTCGTGCCGGCCTCCATCAGCTACTACGAGATGTACTTTGTAACCTTCTTCAATAAGGCTGAGGCACTGTTTGTAAAAAACTCTTACATCACTTCTTACATGCACCGAGCTGAGATGACAGATGCACTTGTCTTGTTTGGGTTTAGGATATTCTGCCAGAGTCTGTGCCACCACATTCTCAAGAGAATAATTCTCTATTACATAATCCCGCAAGAGCTTGGGATCATAGTGGTTTTGTCTCAATTCCGTGATGCCCTCTGCCAAGGCCTTGGCATCATGCGGAGCTACCAAAACTCCAAGCTCTGGCTTTAAGATATGCTCGCTACCACCGTTATATGTGGCTACCACTGGGATTCCTACTGCCAAAGCTTCTACCACCACGATGCCAAAGCTTTCGATAAAGCTAGGATGCACCAGAGCATCGTGATTTAGCAGTAGCTGAGCCACTTCGCCAGGGGTCTTCTCACCCAAAAATTCCACCTGTTTAGAAATGCCATATTCACTACAAAGGCTCTTTAGCTGCTCACGGTAGATACCATCCCCTACGATGCTAAGCCGGATATCGGGATCTGCTAAGAGCTCTATGGCTTTAAGAAGTACATGCACACCTTTATGCTCCACCAGATAGCCAATGTAGATAAGCTTGTTTATGCTTTTGGCGGGCTGGGATATAGGCTGAAAGAGGGTGGGATCTATGCCATTGGGGATTACCCGAAGGTTAGTAAGGGTAGGAGATGCTTCTAAGATAATCTTGCGGGTATGTTCTGATACCGCAATCACCTTAAAAGCATCACGATAGGCCTTCAGCATCTGTTCCCGCAGCTTTTTATTAGCCAATAGATCTTTTAAGACAGCCTGATGTTCGGTAATGATATATGGGATGCCCAGTTTTTGTGCCAAGAGCCGTGTGGCGACCCCATCTGGCATGGCAAAGTTTGCATGTAATAAATCTATCCTTCCCCCGCGCATCAATCTTTTAAGCAAAGGTAGCACACAAAGATACTCGATATAGGGGACCCATGGCCTTAGCAGGTTTCGCGGCAACAGCACAAAGCGGGGATGGTAAACTGTAAGCTCACGTAAACCCAGACTTATGGTGCGTTTCAAAGGCACTTTCAGCTTTTTGCCTCGCCTGAGTCCCAAGCCCAGGGGCACCGGAGCGATCACCTCCAGCTCTACATTCTCGGGATAAAACCCTATGTTTTTGAGAACGAAATTACCCTTGTTCGGCTCTACTGGATTGGGGAAAATACTATTGATAAAGATCACTCGCATGTTTAACCTCGTAGTTTTGCAAATAAAGAACCCAGCATAAGGCTCATATCCTGGATATCACTTTTGCGGATGATAAGATCAGTTACTTTTTGCTCACGATGGGTGCAAAAGTACCAAGTCATCAGCATTGCCAACCAGAGCAGATATACGATAGACGATGATATGGCTGCTCCGATATAACCAAATTTGGGGATCATTATAAAGCTCATTATCACCTTTATCAGAGCTCCCACGGCCGGTGCAATAATGGTGAAGACAGGAAAGCCCTTGCTCCATAAAAAGGTATTGAAGAGCGAGCCCAGAGTAAGCCCAAAGATGGCTGGGATGAGATAGATGAAAGCTTTGTACGCACCGATGTATTCTGATGTGTACATAAAAGAGATGATAAAGTGTCCAAAGAGGAGCATTCCTGTGATGCAAACCAAATTAAACACGATCATAAGCACAAATATTTTACGTAGTATGGCCAGAGAGGCGCTGTCATCATTCAGGGCAGCGAACTTATTGAGCAAGACCACGCCGATCATATTGCTCGTCACATTGATGATATCGATGAAGTTGATCGCCAGAGTATATACTCCAAGCTGAGCGAAGCTGCCCAGCCGCTTCAGGATCAAAATATCAGCCCGGGTCATCATAATCGCCATATATTCACTGAGAAAGGCTTTGAATCCCAAAGAGTAGGAACGCTTCACCAAAGGGAAATCCCAATGGAAATGGAAGTCTATTTTGCGCACAATGCGCTGGTGAAATACGAGGCTGATAGCGATCATTACACAGACATTGAGCAGGTAACTGCCCTGCATACGCAAGTGGACGGGGAATAGCCAGAATAGAGGCAGCAAGAGCAGCATAAAGACCACAGTAGGCAGAGTAAGCAGCAGCGCGTAGTCCTTAATATTGTTCATTCCGATGGATATGACTTTCTGACGGTTATGCAATTGGAACACTGCTATGTATATACTCAAAGCCAGTATCACCAAAGCAGGATACTGATTATCTCCCAATATCCTGCTGGAGAAAAGCTGAAATACTGCTATCGAAACCAGCATGCTGATGCCAAAGAAGACCAGAGACAGGCTGTACAAGGCAGAGGGATCCGCCTTATCACGCTGCAAGGAATACATCAGAGATTTTGATACACCCAGATCCAGCAGCAGCCAGACTACAGAGTTCACGGTAAACAGATATACGTACTGCCCCCTGAGCTCAGGTCCCAAGAAACGGGCCAGATACCAATTTGCCACAAAAGAGGCCAGCATCGTGATAGCCTGCGAACCTGTGGTATAGGCAATGTTACGCTTTAAGTTTATTTCGCTCATAGAGGTCTATCCAGAACCTTCTACTAAGTGCCACCATAATCAGAATGATGCCGCCAATTTGCCATGCACTGAGCTGCTCTGATAAAAAGAAATAAGCCAGGAGTGTGGCCAGGGCCGGTTTTAAAAAGAAGTAAAAAGATGCTCTGGAAGCGCTAAGCTCCTTCATGGCTTCAAAATAGAGTATATATGCCAATCCAGTGATAATGACTCCGAGATAGAGCAAAAGCCAGATATTATGCCAACTGGGATCAAAGCTCATGCTCTTGCCAATGATCAAGTTTATGGCGCTGAGGACTATGCCTCCAATCAGGAAAGACACGGAATTTGTAATGAGATTGCCATACTGACTAACTGCCCATTTGGTAAGCACCGTATATAAGGCAAAGGTGACTCCAGCCAAAATGGCAAAGACTATGCCCAGGGGCAGATTGACAAAGTTCTGTTGAAAGAGTTCCTTTTCTCCCAGGATGATGATGCTGAGACCTACCAGTCCCACGAAGAGGCTATAGATTTGAAACTTGCTAAGCTTTTCCTTCAGCAAAACCAAGGCAAAGAGGCTCACGAACAGAGGATTCATGCTCACTATTACCGCAACCAGGGAGGCTTTGCCATAATAAATAGCCCATTGTAAAAGCAGCATACTGATTACGACATTCAGGATTCCCAAAAGGCCGAGTTTCAGTATGCTGCTAACAGTTAGTTTTATCTTATTCTGAGTCCAGTTCCTGACTGCGAATGGTGCGATACAGGCTCCTCCGATCAGAAACCGCCAAGCAGTAATGGCAAAAGGCGAGATGCCTTCTCCCAAAAGCTTGCCAGCGAGTTCCAAGGTGGACCATATACATATCGCTACCAGACAGTACAGGTGACTCTTGAGTTTCAAATTACTTCATCAAGACCATTTTCTTGGTGGAGCTGTAAGATCCGGATTTTAAACGGAAGAAATATACGCCGCTGGATACAGCTTTTCCGCTGTCGTCCATGCCGTTCCAATGCAGGTTGTTGATTCCCTGACTTGCTTGAACTGCATAGCTCTTCACGATTTGACCTTTTTGGTTATAGATAGTCACATCGGCAGGGGCGGCTACTTCCATCTGGAACTGGATAGTTGTTTCCGGATTGAAAGGATTGGGATAGTTCCCGATCAGGCTTACCTGAGCCGGTGACAAGGTGGGGTCTTCGTTTGAGACGACGGGGTTGAAATCTGCCAGCATACGTGGGGTAATCTGGGCTGTGCTTTGGAAGTGACTGATAAGGCCCATAACGCTGAATTGACCAGTATGCATGGGAGTATTGATATAATCCACATCGTAGAAGCCAGTACGTAAAGACATGGCACCTGTAGCGTCAGATATGGCGTAGGTCACGGCAGGATTGGTGGTATAGTTCCCACTGGGACTATCAAAGCTCACGCCATTGATATACACCAAGCGGGATTGATAATGGTTTACACCGATATCAGAATTCAGCTGTGCTATGGTGAGGGTGGGAATATACATGTTGTTTCCACTGGATACTGCAGGACCTGGGTCAGCAGTAGGCAGGAATTGCAGTGTTTCAAAGTACATGTTCAGCTTACCGGTGAGACCAGCGATGGCATCACCGATCTGATAATTGGAGGTAATCACACCGGGTACGTCATCGATTAGGATGGCTGCTCCACTATCTTGTACATATTTCTGATGGCGGTTGTTTTGCTTGAAGGTGAGTATTACGTTGCCTGGGATGTGATACACAGTGTTATTATCCGGGTTCTGTTGCCATAGCTCGCTAAGGTTTTGAACATAGACATAAAATCCATACTCAGCAATCACAACTGCACTGGGTTCAAATCCCGCAGCAAAAGCTCTGGCTTTAAGTGTGGTGGGAGAGCTGATATGAACCGGAGCAGTATAGGGAGTAGAGGATTGGCTCGGCTGGCTGCCATCAAGAGTGTAATAAATGCTGGCGCCTGCAGTAGTAGTGGTGATTGTTACATCGAGAGCAGATCCATAGTGTCCAGCCGGAGGATTAAAGGTAGGATTAGCCACAAATTGCTGGCCACTACCATAGGCAGTCCAGGTGATATTGTCTATAGTTACCTGACGATTTACATTGTCGCCCTGAATATTGCGTATTTCCATGGTGAAGTCACCGGGAACATTTACGCCGTTTACCACGAAATTACGAATAGTGGGGTCTGCGCCTGAAGTGCCACCAAAGGTTTCAGAATCTGCCACCCAGATATTATTGATATACAGGGCAAGCTGGCGATCTCCCACAGATGTGTAGGCCTTGCGCATTTGAACTGAGAAATTGCCAATGCCATTGGGAATGGGTCCTGATACGATCCTGCTGGGGACTGCACTACGGCGTAGTATCATGCCATGGCCATCAATGGAATTGTCATTGTCTCCAGCTACAGAACCAGTTACGTGAAAATAGTTCCAGGTTACTCCACCATCGCCGACGAAGCTTCCATCGACGTAGTTGGTGCCAGTGTAATCAAAATTGGTGAATGTTTCGAGGCCTTGTCCCCAAACAGCTACCGCTGCGACAAGGCATATGCTTAAAATGAGCATTTTTTTCATAATTCCTCCATGAAATTACGCAGGTTTTCTTCTTCTTTCCAGTTAAATATCGAAATTAACGTAGCCAGGCTTTCCCTAATACCGCCAAAGCAGCATACAGGAAACTTCCTGCCAGCAATATACTATCCGTTCTATCTAACATGCCCCCATGTCCCGGAATCAGACGGGAGCTATCTTTCACATTACAAAACCTCTTAAGCATGGATTCCAGGAGGTCTCCTAACTGGCCAACAATGCCCGCTGCAACGGCAACAAGTACCAAATGCAGCATGGGTATCGCTGAGAATCCACTCACATACAATATAAACAATATCATGACTGGTGCAAGGCCTCCGGCAATGAAGCCTTCACGACTTTTTTTGGGGCTAATCGGCGTAATATTGCGCTTTTTGCCGAAGCGCATGCCAACAAAGTAAGCCACTGTATCCACTATCCAGATCATCAGAATTAAGGCAAGTAAAATCTTCTTTACAGGATGGTACCAGCCGATTTTCACAATCATAGCAGGAAACAGGGCCGTGTAGATCAGCCCAAATATTACGGTAAACATCCTGGGTACACTGCTATTGGTATCCCATTTAATAAGGGAATGTAGCACAGCCAAAAAGATCGCCAACCACAAAATGGCAGATTCCAAAGCAGGATAAAAAACCCAGCCACTATACAGCAGGGGCATCAGCAGGATCCAAATCCAGGAAATGTTCTGCCCTGCTTGATTCATCATGGATCTGTATTCCTGAGCGCCTAAAATACTTACCACCAGAAACATCAGATACAAGGGTATCCCTTCATAAAACAAGGCCAATAGCAAGCCCGGTATAAAGATTACAGACACCAATACCCGCTTGTTGAGTTCGTTCATTTGCCAAGACCTCCATAGCGACGATTACGCTGTTGATATTCCTGCAGAGCTTTGATCATCTCCACCTTATCAAAATCTGGCCACATGACTTCGGTGACATAGATTTCAGAATAGGCAGCTTGCCAGAGCAAAAAGTTTGAGAGCCGCTTTTCTCCGCTGCTGCGGATAATGAGATCTGGATCCGGCTGCTCTTTGGTCCAAAGATAATGACCAAAATTATCAGGTGTAAGAGACAAAATCTCTTCTGGTTTGAGCTTTTTAATAGCTTCAATAATCTCCAGTCGACCACCGTAATTAAAGGCGATATTGACCACCATGCCCGTGTTTTGATGAGTCTTAGCAGCCACAGCTCTGATTTCTGCCAAATATTCCGGATCCAAATTGATTTCAGAGCCGATAAACTGCACATAGATATTTTGTTCGTTCAATTCCGGGATCTCTTTGATCAGTCTTTCTCGGAGCAGCTTCAGTAGACCCTGTACCTCATCTTCAGGCCGGTTCCAATTTTCGGTGGAAAAGGCATAAAAGGTGAGATACTCAAGCTTTAATTCCACTCCCAATTCCACTACTTGCCGGATTGATTTGGCTCCAGCGCTATGTCCATACAAACGGGGACGATTGTGCTGCTTTGCCCAGCGGCCATTGCCATCCATAATGATGCCCACATGGCGGGGCAGACGGCTCATATCCAAATCGGGCAGGAGCAACTTATAATCCTTAGCCATTCATCCTCGACTTTGCGGTCATTTTGAGCCAGGCATAGATAAAGGGGTCCAGTTCGCCATCCATCACCTTATCCACCTGACCGATTACGTGATTTGTCCGCAGGTCTTTCACCTGTTGATAGGGTTGGAATACATAAGAACGAATCTGATTTCCCCAGCCGATTTCAGTCTTGGAGGCCTCGCTGCTCTTTTTTTCTTGTTCGCGCTGTTCCTCAAAATGCTGATACAACCTGCTTTTCAGGATAGCCATGGCCTTATCCCGGTTTTGGATTTGAGAGCGCTCATTTTGACAGCTAACCACTATGTTCGTAGGAAGATGGGTGATGCGCACCGCAGAATCCGTGGTATTTACATGCTGTCCACCTGCACCGCTGGATCTGTATGTATCTATTTTTAGGTCTTTGGTATCTATTTCGATCTCTATGTCATCGTCTATTTCCGGGTAAACAAACACAGAGGCAAATGAAGTCTGTCGTTTGCCCTGAGCATTAAAAGGACTAATGCGAACCAGCCGGTGGATGCCGATCTCGCTTTTAAGCTTACCAAAGGCCAGATTTCCAGCAATCTCAATGGTGGCGCTTTTGATGCCCGCCTCTTCTCCAGACAGGCTGTCTATCACATTGAAAGTATAACCGCTATTTTCTGCCCAACGCATATACATGCGCATCAACATCTGAGCCCAATCCTGTGCTTCAGTGCCTCCGGCTCCGGCATGGATGGTAAAGATAGCATCATTGTGATCATATTTCTCATTGAGCAAGACTTCTATCTCTGCTTTTTCCACAAATAGGACTATTGGAGCCAAAGCCTGTATAGCCTCCTCAAACAGCTCTTCTGTAAATTCTTCATCCAAGAAGGTGATATATGTCTCCAGCTCATCTCTGGTGGCCTCAAGGCGCTCTATATGAGCAATCTCATCCCTGATTTGCGCCATTTTCTTGCTTATTTTTCGGGCTTGATCCTGATCATTCCAAAAACCGGGCGTATTCATTTCAGCTTCCAAGGATTTTACTTCCTGGCTCTTTTGCTGCAAATCCATCAGCTTAAGTATCTCAGTTATCTTATCTATCAAATCGTTGGCTTCGTTTTTGAAATCAATATATTCCATGGGCTTTCCTTTCTTAAAACACTTAATGTACAATGTCATGCATGAGGTGCTTTTGTCAAGACCAAATTTTAGGCTATGCTGCATGCGACAAGCTCAAACTACATATTTGAGCAGAATCCGAGCCATCGTTGTTTTCAGGAAGCTCAACAGTTTCTTATTGCAGCTATCCTTATAGTCCCTCGACATAAGCAGTCTGATAAGTTATTTTGATTATTTTCAATTTCCCCAAAATTCCTATTAGCAAAAACTGATTGTCTGACTATATTATCTAAAAAACAGCTATAATATAATAAGGATTCTGAAAATGAAAAAACTCACCTTACTCATCATCATTATCATGAGTGCTCTTCTCTTAGAAGCCCGAGTGATGGGGCAATTTGGTATTGGCCTTGATTTGAATGGAAAACAGTCGTTTTCCAATGCACTATTCAGCCACGACAGCGATGTAAAGACTGGAGTATCTCTCTATGGAGAAGCATTAATGAGCCAAAGCATAGTTCTTGGAGATCTTCTTTTCGGGGGTGGACTCGAATATCAGTTACCCAGAGAATTGGATAAGGTCAATGAGGACTTACGTACGCGTAAAATTTCTTCCTTACCCATGTATCTCACTGGAAAGTTCGTCTTAAATTCGGTGATTCTATCCCCGGAACTAATCGTTCGCTTGGGTTATGATATTCCCATTACTCAAGACAATTTCAATTACACTGATGTCAATGGTGGTTTGTATTGGGCGATGGGAGCAGGGATTGGGTTCAAGCCTCTTGTTTTACAATTAATGTATAAAAGCAGTCAAAACTCTTTTAGCTGGAAGGATGATATTGATCTACCAAACCTCAAAGCAACCAGCACAAATTCCCAGTTGAGTATACAATTGGGAATAAGATTGTAATCAAATCAGTCAACGAAAAACTCATTCACTAACCGATGGAGGTTAATATAAATAAGCTCAGTATCAAAGGCGATTGGAAAATTATAGCTGGCAAGCTGAAACAGCAATATGCCAATTTGACGGATGATGATCTTCTCTTTGTAGAAGGCAAAGAAGAAGAACTACTAGGAAGATTGCAAAAGAAAATCGGAAAAACCAAAGAAGAAATCCGGGACGAAATATCGAAATTCTGACAGTTTACAAGCCAGGCAGCTTGAGAATGTCATTTACCGAAAGGTGCACTGTGCACCAAGGAAACAACAATCAAACAAACATGGAGAACACATGAATATAGTAAAAACAAGTATCCTTATTCTGATGGTGGCCATACTGCTTGCCTGGACTCTGGGCTGCAAGAAAAACAACGACAAAGAACTTGCTGAAGCCCAATTGATCGAAGCGAACAAAGCCGCTGCCGAAATGGAATGGCAGACTTTTAAAGCCGAACAGGAAGCTAAAATAGCTGCCAATGAACTGATAGTTGCTGATTACAAAGCCAAGATGACTAATTCCAAGGGCAAGCTTTTAGCAGCCTATGACAAGAAAGTCGAAGAACTGGAATTAAAGAACAAAGAACTGAAAACCAAGCTCGATAACTACACAGATGAAGGCAAAGACTCCTGGGAAAAGTTTAAGAGTGAATTTAACCGGGACATCAGTGAATTAGGCGAAGCTCTGAAAAACTTCGGCGTCGATAACAAAAAATAGAACTTATCACCTTTCTAACTTAGCCATAAGTATAGTATGCCTCCTCAGCAATGTGGAGGCATTTATCCAGTTCAATTAGATTTTCTTGCCTTTTGATGCTGCCTCTGGCATCGCATTTTCCCTTAGGCTTTGACTCAAGTTTCCTTTGCCTTTGACTCGAGATGACTCGAGCCCTCGAGTGAATTCGAGTCGAAACTGGGTTAGACACAAGTCCAAGGCCTAAGGAAGCTGGGGGTTTTGCCCCAGAATGCCAGGACCCTAAAAATCCCTCTCTATGTCTGCCATAGCCTTCCTAAAAGAAATTTCCGCCTCCGGAATCTCAGCTTTGCTTCTCACATATATGGGATCAGAATACACCACCTTTATCCGGGCAAAGGGTTTGGGAAAGCGAAATTTATCCCAAGAATTGAAAATCCACTCTCTATTGGAATCGCAGGCCACGGCTACGATCGGGATTTTTGCCAAAAGCGCGATATAAAAGAGTCCTGGATTGATCGTACCCACTGGCCCCCTGGGACCATCGGGGGTGATAGCCACAGGGATGGTTTTGGCATAGCGCAGCATTTCTTTCAAAGCCTGAGAGCCCTGTCTGCTACTGGATCCTCTCACCACGGCATAACCCATCCTGGCACTCGGCCCGGCGATCAATTCACCATCTTTTGAGGCAGATACCATCACTGCCATAGGATCCCCAATTCTGAGCAGGCCCAAATAGATCTGATTGCGATGCCAAAAGGCATATACCACAGGCTCACAATCGGGTTGATTTTTGACCTCAAATCTGAGCGTGGCTTTGATGAGGCGCAAGAGCCAGCAGGCAAGTGTATTATAGATGGGTCGCCAGAACTCAGCCATAGGTAATCAGCATCTGCGCGATGATTTTGGGCACTTCCACACTGGGCTTTTTGTCGCTCAACATGCTCTTCAGTTTTCTTAGTTCGAGCAAGATCACTTCTCGTCTGGGGCTGCCAGGCAGAATTTCTGATAGTTTAGCGTTGATGTTGTGGATGTTCATGTTATGTTGCACGAGCTCTGGCAGCACGTCATTGTCGAGGATGATATTGGGTAAGCCTATGCGGGAAAGCCGGATCAAGTGCTTTCCAATAAGATAAGACAAGAAATTGGCCTGGTAACAGATCACACAAGGGGTGCCGATATAAGCAGCCTCCAAAGTAACCGTCCCAGAAGTGCAGACCAAGGCATCACAGTGCTTCATCATATCGTAATTGTAGCCATCAATGATATTAAGATTCGGCATTCCAGTACCAGATACCATGTCCATAAAAAGTTGGTGATTAACCCCGTGGGATTTTGAGATGAGGATTTCGTATTTGTCCTGATCCCACATTTTGGCTGCCTTCAGGAAAGTGGGCAGCATCTTCTTGGCTTCGCTATTGCGGCTACCAGGGAAGAAGCCCAGCCACTTTTTGCCTGCATTCAGATGAAAGAACCTGGCAAAAGCATCCCGATCCATCTTGTGTTCGATCTCTTCTGCGATGGGGTGCCCCACATAAGTGCAAGCAATATTATGAATGCTGAGTAGTTCTTCCTCAAAGGGCAGGATGCAGGCTGCGTGCTTTACACTGGCCTTGATCTTGAAGACCCGCTCGTGTTTCCAAGCCCAAAATTGTGGAACTATATAGTATAAGACCGGAATGCGATATTCATCCGCCAGATGTGCTATGCGCAGATTCAGCCCGGGATAATCCGCCAGGATCACCAGATCAGGCTTTGCCTCGTCAAAGAGTCTCTTGATCCTTTGTTCCACCTTGAGAAAGAAGCCAAGATGCTGCAGTACCTCTACAAATCCCATCACCGCAAAACGATCGAAGGGAAAGAGAGGTTTCAGGCCCTGAGCCTGCATTTTAGGACCGCCTATACCCAGATGTTGATAGCGTTTGCCATCTTTTGCCAAAGCCTTCATGATCAGTTCGCAATGCAAATCGCCACTGCTTTCGCCAGCCAGCCAAAAGATAGTGATTAATTTGTCCATCAATGCACCGCCAGCTTTCCCATCAAGGATAAAGGAGTTACAATCGCGCTGGCCGCTATCACGCCCAACAGGATATATAGCATAGACTTCCAAAAACTGATGCCAAAGATTCTGGAGGCCAAAGCGCCAGTCCAGCCGCCTGTTCCGGGCAGTGGAATACCCACAAAAGTGATGAGCCCGATGGCTTCGTAACGCTCAATAGCCTTCCCTTTCCGGCGGGTACGCGTAAAAAGCCAGGAGGTGAATCTTGCACCGATGGGAACCTTGCTGATCAGTTTGAAAAACCATTCGACGAAAAGCAGTATAAAGGGGATTGGAATCATGTTTCCCAAAATAGAGAGAATTGCCGCCTCCAACCAGGGGATTTTGAACAGCAGAATGGCTACCGGGATCGATCCTCTGAGCTCGATAAGTGGCAGCATCGAGATAATGAGCACAATCAGCCGTGGGCTGAGACCTTTGTCTGTAAGCCAATTCACAGTACTGTCTGCAAATGAAGATGCATGTAAGCCAGATATGGCAATCATCAAAAGCAGAGTAAGGCAAATGGTCTTTGTTATTTTATGATTCAAATTCAAACTCCTATATGCGTGCATGATGCGGTATCTTTTACAAAAAGGCTGAATTTTGTCAATCACAAAAAAAGAAACCTCTAAATAAAGCTTGACGAAATCTGCCTTCTCATGCTCCTTGAAAAAAAGCCAATTTGTATAATAATATATAGCATATAGGAGATTACATGAAAAAAGCAATCCTTATGATCGGGATGCTGGCAATACTCGTTGCTCTTCCCGCTTTCATTTCAGAGACCGCTTCGCTGGAAAAATTCCTCATAGGTAGCGAAGAGAATTGCGCTTATGATAATTGGATTTCTCATATTGCAGAAGGTATAGCATCTCCAAACTACAACCTTTATGCGCCTTTCGACAGACAAACCAACGGTTTTGGTGACTATCACACACCCTCCACTTCCGAGCTGAATCAATGGGGCTATATCGTCGATCTCTTCCTGGCAGGTTTGCTCGATCAAGCTCAAGCTGCCGTGACACAGGCAGGCTTCCCCTATCAGGTGGTGGAATTCAACGATACCGATACAGGCCGGACTTTTTATATGCTTCGGGAAATCCCGAACTGGACCCATTATGACGATAATGGCACTATAGATACCTATGATGATGAGCATGGCGCTTTTGACTACGCTTGGGGATTGTACATCTACAACCCAGAGAGTAATCGTCCGATCATCGTAACAGCACCCCATCCCACAGATGACTTTCCCACCACCATCATGAGCTACGATGCCTTCACCCTTTGGGATGCTTCTTTTCTAATAATTTCAGGCACAGGTCGTGAAGTGCGTTGGACGAATGTGGGATCTTACACAAATGCAAAATCCTTGAGTGACCCCACCAGGGTACCCAACCATCCCTTTAATATAGCTTACAAAAGATTTGCCGACAAAATCCGCCTTGATTTTGGCCGCCGGGAGTTTTCTGCGCAAATCCACTCTTATGATTGGAATCGACATGTGGGCTACACAGATACTCAGCTATCTGCCGGAAATACCAGTTTCTGCCCCAATCTCCCCATTCGTGATCTAAGCAGCATGAAAAATGATCTGATCAATAAGGGAGATCATCTGATGATCCCGGCAAATACCATAGGCACTCATAAAGACGTGTTTTTAAACCAATATTATGCGGTAAATTACAGCATCCATGATTTCACTTTCTCCGATGGCGAAGTGGAATACCCAGTAAATGGTGAGATTGATCTGCCCGGATATGCCCAAAGCCAGCAGTCTATTTACACCCTGACCGGCTGGAATGATTATGATGTCTTTGATCCTTGGTTCCATATTGAAATGGATGAACTGCCCAATGCCTATGACGAGACCGAGAATAACTATAAATGGTTCTACGGTTGGGACGCAGACGAAGGCAGATGGGATTTTGATAATCTCTACACCAATTTCAGACAGTATTATGGACGCTGGGTGATCGACCTGGAAAGCCTTCTGGATGATATGTTTACTATGAATGATGGCCTTGTACCACCTGCTCCGGATAATCTACATGTGATTAATTCATCCATGTATTATGTGACTCTGGGTTGGGACAAGAGCGATGCCTATGACTTTGACAGTTATGAAGTGCTCTATGGCACAGAGCCCATCACTGGAGATAACTATCAAATCTTTGACCGGAATAATGACCCCAAACTCGCTTCTCAGGCCTTCGAAACCATCAATGTAACGGGCCTCAATAACAATTTTAGCTATTACTTCAAAATCCGTGCCCGTGACAAAAATGGTAACTTCTCTTTTGTGTCCAATGAGGTCACTACCGCTCCAGCCCCAGCCAATGTGACAAACTTTATGGCGCATGGCATGAGCTCTTCGGTGCGATTGTATTGGACTATAGGTACACAAAGCGGAGTGCAAGGCTACAATATCTACCGCAAAACAGTGGATTCCGCTTGGGAAATGATCGATACTTATTCGGCTAATCCCGTACTCGTAGGCGGAAATTACAGCTATGAATATTGGGATTTTAGCTCTCCCAATGGCGTGCATTACACCTATCGCATCAGCATGGTAGATGCCAATAACATCGAGCATATCCACAACGTTCCGCAATCAGCTTCTGCAGAATTGGTTCATGATCTACAGATCGCAAATGCCAGTGGCACCCTCACGGATCTCATCTCGTTTGGACAAAATCCTTATGCTTCAGACGATCCGGATACTTACTGGGATACAGCAAAAGGAAATCCAAGCGGTAATTACGTTTGGCTGGCTTTTTGGCAACCCTACTGGGGACAAAATGGCACCCATTTGGGCCGCGAGGTCAAAGCAGGCTACGATCTATCCACCGATCTTAAAACCTGGAACCTGCGTGTGCGCTCCAGCCAATATAATGTTCCACTCTATCTTTCTGTGCCCACGACGGGACATAGAGCTGAAAAGATCTATGTTTACGACACAGGCACTGGTATTTGGCACGACCTGCAGAGTGGTCCCTATCAGTTTACGGTGAGCAATTCCAATGCCCGCACCATGACTCTGTATTGGGGCAATCTCCAGCCTGCAGTAAATTACGGATTTAAGGACAACCAAATCTATCAGGGAGGAAACACGGTCAATTTCGCCTGGAGCAATATCAATCCTTTCTTGATAGATCATCTGAATCTGTACCTCAAAAACGCCAGTGATTCTTTGGCTATATTTACGAACATCCCCTCCAATACGTCCAACTATAGCTATATCATCCCGCAGGCTATAGATATGCCCGAAAGCAAGGCTTACCTGGAAGTGGTGGCCACAGATGGGCTGCGCAAGATTTATGCTTCTCCATACACCTTTTCCATCGTGCCCAGAATGAATTTGCTCTACAACGAACCCGGGTGGCAAACAAAGAGCAATCCCTTCCCACAGAGCAGCTTCACCATTGATAATATCTTTGGAGCTGGGGCCTTGGGCTATGTTTATGGTCAGGATTGGATAGCTTATAATGAATATGTCCATGGACTGGGGTATTTTGTAAAAGCCACAGATGCAGTGTTTCAAAGCACACTCTCAGACGTTATAGCTACCGCTACCGAAGTGGAAATCGAGCCGGGTTGGAACTTCGTGGCGAATCCACATCTGTGCTACTATGATATCTCTTCCTTGCATTTTATGGTCAACAACAGCCTCTTTGAATTCTCTGAGCTGATCAACCATAAAATGATCTCCAGTGCAATATATGTCTATCGAGATGGTGCTTACCAACTCGTCAATCGGATTGAGCCTTATGAATCCTTCTTTATCAAGAGCTATGCAAGCCCTGGGAATAACGTCGTCTTGAAGCTCTATCCATTTTATGATGCACCTCAGATTCAACCGCCAGCTCCCAAATGGGCCATCACCCTGAAAGCCATGAATGTTGAAACCGATATGGATTGGATCACTATTGGCTCCAGCCCGATAGCCACCGATGGCTACGATTTCAGGATTGATCTGCCTGCAGCACCCAGCAAACCGGTAAGCCCTGCCACCACCTTATCCCTATTGGCACCGGATTTGGTCTCCTTCTTTGATGAACACCTAAAACAGGATTTTCGCAAGAATTTCTCTGATACTGAGGCTTCTAAGGAGTTTGAATTTGTCCTGAATACCGATGGTACAGGAACCATGGAGTTTGAAAGCCTCTTTAGTGCTGTGCCAGATGGCTGGACAGTGAGATTCTATCTGGATGACTTTGCCCATACTCTGGTGGATGGTGGCGAATTCACTGTAGATCTGCCAGCAGCGGGTAATTACACTGGCAGCATTGTGATTTACAACTATGCAGTCAGCAATAGTGATCTTGTCCAGAGCCCTTTGAGCAAGATCAAAGTCTATCCCAATCCATTCAATCCCACGGTTACCATTGCCTTTGACACCCCCGCAGCGATGGACTGCAGCGTGGAGATCTATAACCTTCGGGGACAGAGGGTAAATACCATTCATAAAGGAACCTTGGGCTCCGGGAATCATAAGTTACTCTGGCATGGAACAGACCTGCATGGACGTGTCGTGGCCAGTGGAGTCTATTTTGCCCGGATCAAAACGCCCCATTCTACTAAAAGCATCAAAATGCTGCTCATGAAATAGCCTGAAGCTTTAGGGTAAAAATAGTTAGAGCCGCATGCCATCTGGCATGCGGCTCTAAACTTTTAAGCTCTAAGCTTTAGGTACTAATTCTGCGGTAACCATTCATCCCGGATAGTCGGTTTGCGATCCGGAGAGGGGTCTTCCACTTTGTAGCTGCGCTCGGAAAGTATATAAATTACCTTGATTCCAGCTTTGCCAAATTCTTCCTTTGTTATAGTGATGAAACCAAAGTTCTCGGTATCATACTTGATCATAAAGTCATCGGTTTCGATAAACAATTCACCTTCGGCATTGCTGTTGATGGCATAATCATCGGTTGCGGTGAGATTCAGCTGACCAAAATCAAAGGGGTAATCACCAAAATCATCTGTTCTTTTGAATTCTTCAGCAGCATCAATGGCAGTTTGCAAGACCGGCAGGATGGCTTCGAATTTATTCTTTGCCATACCTTCCGCTTTTTTATCCAACTTAAGCTGTTTCATGCCAAAGATAAAGACAAAGACCAAGCCGACCAGCAGCAGGATCAAGATTAATTCAACGAGACTTACCTTGTGTTTAATCGCCACAGCAGGCACGTCATTAGTCTTATTCTGTGTATTCTTTTGTGTTTCAGACATTATTATCTCCCAAGAAATTCTTCATTGCATCCATAGTTTTTAAGCTTTCTATTTTTGTCAAACCTTTTTATCTGTATTCCGTGATTATGGGCTTCCGAGCAGCATCTTATCGCAAAGCCAGAGAGGGATTGTCTGCATTCGGGATAATCATTGGAAATCATATCTCTGTGGACGTCTTCCCGTAAATCCTTCTAGGTTTACCGGGCTTTTGAGCCTGAGCTCCACGCCAAAACCCGGCTTGGATTTGAAGTCTTGCTCAATGCTAAAAAATAGTTCGATAAAATCCCAAATCAAACTGGGATTGCGCAATCTGAGTCCGAGGCCCTGAGAAAAGAGGCTGCGGTTCTTATCCGTTTCCAGCCGGTCATCTTTCATGAAGGCCATATCAGCAAATGCAAAAGTCGTGATTTGAAAACCAAACAGGGATAATGGCAAAGACAGGTCTTCTTCCAGGCTGGTATAAATCAGGTCTGTTCCACTCAAATCCCTATTGCTCCGGTACACTGGATTGGTTTTAAGACTGATGCTTTGGGTTTCCAGAATTCTTCGGCTGCGGATGTACCTTGCGCTTACAAAACTGCGTGCTTTTATCCGTCCCAAGTTTGTCGTCTGCGAGATATACAGTGGTTCCAGAACGAATACCCCCTCTTCTACCCTGCCATCGGCCCAGAAACCTTCCAGTGCAGACTTTAAATAGATGTACTGGTCATCACCCGGGAAAATGGAGAATGATCCATGGAGGCCTGAAAATGGCCTTGTCTTGTATTCTCCAATATCCACTCCACTATACAGCTCAAAAAGGAATCCTACCGGAAGATGGTCATTATCCAAGAAAGAGCTGACCCTGGGCATATAGAGATATACGGATTGAGTTAAGGCTACAGCCCCCAACGCAAAGAAAGATTCCTGCCAGGGCATGCCGGTTTCCACATTTGAAGAAGGGCGCTTGGGATACCAGTCCCGATTTACGGAAAGAGCGGCATAAGCATAACGAGGATAGTCAAAATAATCAAAATTGCGGGCGATCCAAGCACCTGATTCCATTTTATTTACTGAAACGCTGTCTTTTGGGGGAGAGATGCTCATTGTCTTAAACTCACTGCCGCCAGAGTATCTGAATAATGGATAGATAAAGGGACGTTGAACCTTGAGTTCCACCAGCCTTTGACCTGGCAGATCGGCCCAGTGTATATTGCCCTGAGTAAAGCTGCCCAGGACATTGGAATTCGTAAAAGAACTCTCCCAACCGATTGTTGTCTGGTTCTCTGAGTCTATATGCCAAGTATTCTGCGTGGAATGCCCCGTTCCTAACAGGTTTCTATCGAAAATCCCGATACTAAACTTGTCCTTGCTCACATAGCTTCCGCTGAGTTTGAGGAAGAACTTCTCGCGAGTATATACATTGATCTCGATCTCATTATTCTCTGTGTACACAATCTCAAATTCAATCTCAGAGAACAAAGCCTGATCATATAGGTATTGAAGGTTGCTGATCAGGTATTCAGGATTCAGGCTATCTCCTTCTGTAAAGAAAAGCTGCTCCCGGATCCTGCGTTCTCTGGTCTTGGGATGCAGAGTGTTGCCCAAGCGGACTAGACCTCTAAGTGGTTTTAGTGAGCCTTGGGGCTTTTTGAACACATCTTTTGGAATGATATTGATCTTGGCGATTCTTAGGCCCCGATACGGTTCAAAATCCTCAACATTTTCTGAAAATTGGCCTTTATTATCCTCAGTTCTAAAGAGTAAGGGATACATCCGGTGCAGCAGCCTATTCTCGTGAATTATTTGCTGAAGATTGCCTCCCATGCTTGTATCATCCATATTTAAAAGGCTATCCGGTGGGCTACTTTCTTCTGCACCCAAAAAAGCTATGGCACAACAAGCTGCCAGAATGAGGCACAGTCCCAGGTATCTGACGTTCATGTTCTCATTCATCCTAAATAAATGCCCGCCAGAAAGTTCCAGCGGGCAAGTTTAGTGTCATCTATATCACCATTCAAGAGGCGCTATTTAGTTTACCTTAAAGGTCTTGTCGCCTTTTTCCAGATAGCCAATGATCTGTTTGGCGGCAGCGATGCCGGCGTTCACATTGGCTTCTGCGGTCTGAGCTCCCATCTTTTTGGGTGTGCAAAAGATGCGATCAGCAAATTGCTCATTGATCTTATCCAGATTGTCCGGAGCCACGTCACTCACATAACGGAAGCCCTTCTTTTCGGCAAAGGCTTTGAGCAAGCCATCTTCATCAATCACTTCTTTACGGGCGGTATTTACCAGAGTTGCGCCCTCAGGAAGCAAGGAAAGCAGATCCCAATTAATGGATTTCTTAGTTTCGGAATTAGCCGGAATGTGCAGAGACACGTAATCACCGGTTTTGAAGATATCTTCAATCTTAGTCAGCGGTTTCACCTTGTCTTTGGTCATGATGTCAGCGGAGATATAAGGATCATAGGCAAAGATCTCCATACCGATTCCCTGAGCCATTCTGGCGACGAGACGGGCAATGTGTCCATATCCAAAAAGAACCAGCTTTTTACCGGCCAGTTCTCCCCCGCTCTTACCGTTGAATTTTCCGCGTGTCAGGTAAATCATCATACCGATGGCCAATTCGGCCACAGCATTTGAATTCTGACCGGGTGTGTTCATTACCACCACGTCATGAACGGTGGCACTTTTGAGATCCACGTTGTCATAACCGGCTCCGGCGCGAACCACTATTTTCAGTTTCTTGGCAGCGTTCAGCACCTCTTCGGTTACTTTGTCACTACGTATGATCAGTGCATCCACATCTGCTACTGCTTCGTGAAAGGCACTCGGGTCGGTATAAGACTCCAAAAACTTGTAGTCATACTTAGCCGCTTCAAATTCGGCTTTGATCTTTGCGGCTGCTTCAGCGGCAAAGGGTTTTTCTGTGGCAATAAGGACTTTTGGCATGTTAAGCCTCCATGTTTTATTTTGTATTTCTAATAAATATATTAGCTTTATTGCTTGTAAAGCAAAGCTCAGATTCTAATCTCCCAAAGATATTCCCAGTCCCCGCGCTGTTTTTATCAGAGGGCCTTGGAGGTTTACCAGGTTATAATCTTTGATCGCGTCACTGATCAATACTGCTTCGATATTGGGGTGACGATAGGATACCATATGTCCCCATTTATTCTCTAAAGCCAGTTCAAAGGCTTTTACGCCGAATTGGGCTGCCAAAATGCGATCGAAGGCATTGGGGGATCCCCCTCGTTGCAGATGTCCCAAGATGGTTTCGCGAATCTCGAGCGGACAGCCGGCTTCGCTAAGCTCAGCAGATAGTCTCAGCGCGGCTCCGCCGAGCTTGATTTTCATCGCACCAGGGGTATCGTTCTCGGAATATGACATACCTTTATCGATGGGAAAAGCTCCTTCAGCGATCACGATGTTTGCAAAGCCACGACCTCTATTGTCCAGTCGTTCGCGTATAGCAGTCATTATTTTATCGATGCTATAAGGTATCTCAGGGATCAGGCACACCTCTGCCCCACCTGCAATAGCAGCATGAAGCGCAATCCAGCCCGCGTAGCGTCCCATCACTTCCAGGATCAAAACCCGATGATGGCTGGCGGCCGTAGTAACCAGTTTATCCACAGCATCTGTCGCTGCATCCACTGCGGTCTGAAAACCGAAGGTAAAATCCGTGTCCGAAAGATCGTTATCGATGGTTTTAGGTATTCCGATTATCGGACAACCCATCTCAAACAGCTTTTGCGAAATACGCTGCGAGCCATCTCCTCCGATATTGATCACGGCATCTATATTTTGATAACGCAGACGATCTATAAAATCCTGTCCGCGGTCCACTGTAGTCCAATTTCCTTGGGCATCCTTCACCGGCCAGGCAAAGGGTCCGCCCTTGTTTGTCGTGCCCAGGATGGTGCCACCTCGCACATGAATACCGGCTACTTTTTCCGGGGTAAGCTCCATCAAACGCATGGGGTCCCACAGAACGCCATCAAATGCATCTATAGAACCTAATATTTCCCATTCCTGTTCCTGCGATGCACGTCTGACTATTGCCCTTATCACTGCATTGAGGCCAGGGCAATCGCCTCCACCTGTGGCAATTAAAAGTCTTTTTCTCATCAATCTCACCCCCTTAGCGGTTAAAAATCAGTTTCCTAAACTCAGGCTATTTTGTCAAGCAAATACGCTTTATGCATTTTTTTCTTGATCTTGCCTGATGATCGGACTATCATCTGCTCTTTCACTTTGAACTACGGCAAAGTTTATAAATCATCTTGGCTAGTACTCTGGCAGGAAAGATTATCAATGATATCCACGCTTTTGTACTTTATCCTATGGTAGTCTCTGAAACTCATGAAGGAGGCAGTCGCCAAAAACCCCGCAGCCACGATGAATACAGATTCAATACTGACCAGCCTGAGCAGCGCAAAGCCTAAGACAGGAGCCATCAGACCTCTTACTCCCGAAAGAGTAACATGCACACTCTGATACATTGCCGCATCCTGGGTTCCGGCAAAGAAGATGGAGGACATATTCCAAGCCATATTCACTCCTGTCATTGCCACACCAAAAATGCTGTAAGCCAAGAAGACGATAGCTACAGCAATCGCGGATTCTCCCGCCCAGATCGAAGAAAGCACAAATAGTAAGGGAAAGACCATCAACAAGGCAAAGCTGAAGCCGATATACTTGAGAGGATGCATTTTGTCGTGCAGCTTGCCTAAAACTGGCGAAAGCAAGAGCATACCGATCTGGGACAGAATGCCTTTGGCCATGAAGTTATTGGTATAGCTGAGCTGAAGTTTATCCACCATATAGATAGGGATGATCGGTTGCATCATGATAAATCCCATGCCATACAAAGTGAAGCTGCGCTCAAAACAAGCAAAAGGTTTATTCTCTTTGAGCAGAGTACGGGTGCGGAGTATGGGATCCAGAAAGACATCCCGCAGCCTGATCTTCGGTTTTCGCAGCCCTATGTCGATTAGAGGCTGATTTATCTTGATCCTGGAAAGCAGGAAACAACTGATAAAACCAGCGGCACCTGTGATGGCCAGGATCCAGCGAAAGCTATTCTCACTGTTATCCAAAAGTCTTCCTGCCACATAGGTCAAAGCTATGGAGACCCCTACTCCGATGCTGAGCGCGTAGCCAAACACCCATGCTCTGCGCTTATCCCTGATATTCTTCTGATAGATCGTGTTTTGAGCGGGAATGAGCAGCGAGTTTGCCGAAAACATCATACCCATAATCACCAGATACTCATTCATCGTGGTCAGCCAGATGGCATAGACTAACACCAGACGGCCAAACACACCGGCTAAAAGAAAGTAGCGGGATTTGTGGCGGGAACGCTCAAACAGTCTTCCCCACCAGATCGACAGGAAGTTTGAAATCGGTGAAATCATGGTCATCAACATGAGTTGCCAATCTTGGGCAAGCAGAGCCTTGCGGGCTATGATATCCTGCGTTTGTCCCAAGGACTGGATCGCGCCATTGAAGACGGCCGCTACCATGAGCAGGAGCACCGTATGGCGTACTGAGGGATTTAATTCCTTAAATTTCATGTTTATCTGTACATGAATTCCCTGTCACCGTTTTTTGTCAAATGCAAAAAGCCTCCCTTCGCAGGGAGGCTTCGCATTTATATTGTATATTTGTTCTTTAGTACATTCCGCCCATACCGCCCATGCCAGGATTTGGCATTGCAGGAGCACCTTCGGGTTCGGGGATATCACTTACGATACATTCTGTGGTCAGGAACAATGCTGCGATGGATACGGCGTTTTGTACCGCACTACGCACCACCTTGGCAGGGTCGATGATACCGGCTGCGAAGAGGTCTTCGTATTTACCATTGGCTGCATTGTATCCCATATGGATGTCTTTGAAGCCTTTGATTTTTTCCACTACCACGGCACCTTCTTCGCCAGCATTTTTGGCGATTTGATAGAGTGGTTTTTCCAAAGCTTTGGCAATAATTTCCACAGCCATTTTTTCTTCAAAAGAGAGTCCTTTCATAGTTTTGAGGGATTTCGCAGCCCAGATCAGAGTGATGCCTCCGCCAGGTACTATTCCTTCTTCCACAGCCGCGCGCGTAGCCTGCAAGGCATCATCCACACGGGCTTTCTTTTCTTTCATTTCAGTCTCGGTGGCGGCTCCAATGCGAAGTACTGCTACTCCGCTGGAAAGCTTTGCCAGGCGTTCCTGCAGCTTCTCTTTATCATAGTCAGATGTAGTTTCACCAATCTGAGCTTTGATCTGTTTGATTCTGCCATCGATGTCTTTTTGATCTCCAGCACCCTCGCGGATGGTGGTATTCTCTTTTTCGATCAAGACTTTTTTGGCGCGTCCCAGATCTGCCATAGTGGTGCTATCCAGCTTGCGGCCCATATCTTCAGAGATCAGGGTGGCGCCTGTAAGGATGGCGATATCTTCCATCATGGCTTTGCGGCGATCTCCAAAACCCGGAGCTTTTACTGCCACGATGTTCAGGATGCCACGCAATTTATTGACTACCAGGGTAGCCAGAGCTTCGCCTTCAATATCTTCAGAGATGATCAGCATGGGCTTACCGCTCTGTGATACTTCTTGAAGGATCGGCAGGATGTCTTTCATCACGCTGATCTTTTTGTCAAAAAGCAGGATGAAGGGGTCTTCCAATTCGGCAATCATCTTATCCGGATTGGTTACGAAGTAAGGAGAGATATAACCGCGGTCAAACTGCATTCCTTCAACTTTTTCCAGTTCGGTATCGATGGATTTTGCTTCCTCGATATTGATGATGCCTTCTTTACCCACACTTTCCATTGCTTCTGCGATCAAAGCGCCAATCTCTGGATCGTTATTCGCGGAGATGGTGGCGATAGAAGCGATTTCGGCGCTGCTTTTGATAGTCTTGGAATACTCGCGGATTTTCTCCACGACTACCTTAGAAGCTTTTTCCAAGCCACGTTTCAGATACATCGGATTTACTCCGGCGGTTACGTGCTTGATGCCTTCTTCTATGATGGCCTGAGCCAAAAGAGTGGCGGTGGTGGTTCCATCACCAGCGTTATCATGGGTTTTTTCCGCTACTTCTTTGCAAAGTTGCGCTCCCATATTTTCAAATACATCTTCCAGTTCAATCTCTTTGGCGATGGTTACGCCATCGTTGGTGATCGTAGGAGAACCAAATTTCCTGTCTAATACTACGTTTCTGCCCTTGGGTCCAAGGGTTACTTTAACGGCATCAGCCAGCTTATCTACCCCGCGTTGCAGGGAAGTACGAGCTTCATGTGCATACTGAATTTGTTTTGCCATTTCGTTTTCCTCCATATTTTTAAATTTTGTGAAACACGTTTTTAGCAGTCTTATCTTTTGAGTGCTAATCTTATGATAGCCCATTTCCTGTCAAGAGCAAATTTAATTTTCTGCTTTGTTTGCTCAGATTTGCTGGTTTTCACGAGATTTAGTTCGATTTTTGTCTCTCATAGCGGGCAGATGGCTTGGATATGTACGTCATACTGATAAACCCATATACAAATTGCCTTACCTAAGCTCAAAACAGCGATCGTCAGCCATTTGCAAATATCAGTGAGCCAATTTGCAGATTTGACCGACTCTTTATAGCAATCGTGTTTTATTTCATTTGACATTCCTTTGAGTCTTAAAAAACGTGGACTCAAACTGAAATGATCATATATGTTGCATTTTTACTTAAAGGATAAAAGATGAAAAGCCTAAAATTGAGACGTTTACGTAACCGTAAGAGCCATAGAGTTTCCTGCCTGATTCTTTTTTTCGCTGTGATTCTTGTCAGCGGGTTTATTGTTAATTTGAGCCTGAGACACAAGAAAAAAGCTCCCGAATCACAGCCCACAATAGTGCAGGTGCAGGATAGCACGAACGTGATTGCCCCAAACTCGCCGGTCAAGACTGCTCCAGCTCTATCAGACAGCGTAGTCCGCAAAGCTCCAGACCCTGCTCGCATCAAGAAAGCACGCATGATCACCAAGGGAGATTATCTGCTGATCGAGAAGAGTCGTCACCTTTTACATCATTACCGCGATGGGGTGCTTATGACAAGCTACAGTGTGGCCTTGGGCAAAAATCCGAATGACAAGACCAAAGTAGGCGATAACGCCACTCCCGAAGGGCACTTTGAGGTGAATTACATCAAGGATTCCAGTGCTTGGGAACATGATTTTGGCGATGGCAAGGGATTGGTTAAAGATGCTTATGGTCCTTTCTTTATTGCCCTCTACACTGGTGCCAAAGGTTCATTTTCAGGCAAGACCTGGCGGGGAATCGGCATACACGGCACTCACAAACCGTCCTCTATTGGCAGCAATGAATCCGAAGGCTGTATTCGCCTGCACAACGCTGAACTGCTGGAACTGAAAGCAGCTATCGAGGGCAAAGGCAATGTCCCTGTGGACATCATTAAATAGGATATATGAGTTTGAATACCCGCAATTCCCAAAAGATCAAGATGAAAAATCTGGCTGGTGCCTGGTGCACCTAAATATTTAGGGAGAAGAAATGAATCAGAATGTACTCGCTATAGTGGAATGGATTATCATGGCAGCAGCGCTATACCTGCTCTTCCCTGCATTAGGATGGGGCGGGCTGGTGGGCCTATTTTTAGCCTTTGTAGGCTTTGAGATGCATCTGATCTGGCACCGTAGAGACAGAGAGACCAAGGCTGCACGCAAGAAGTCAATTGAGAATTGAAAATGGATAATTCCGGAGGGAATTGACAATAGCTAATGAATTAAGAACAAGGAGTAAATAATGAAAGTGCTTATCGTCTTCAACCGCGAACCCTATGATAATACCGATGTCACCTGGAATGGCCTGCGTCTGGCCGAAACCCTCAGAGGAAAAGGCCATGAACTGAGAATATTTCTCATGAACGACTCTGTGGATATGGCCCGTGACGTCTGCAAACCGCCGGAAGGCTACGATCAGGACCTCTCGCAAATGCTCAAAGACCTCATCGCCAAAGGAGTTTCCGTGAAGGTATGCGGTACTTGCATGGCCCGTTGCGGTATCTATAAAAACCACCCCTATTTTGAAGGTGCTGCAAAATCCACTATGGCAGAGCTTGCCGATTGGGTGGTGGATAGTGATAAAGTATTGACCTTTTGAAGCATGTTTCTTGCTCCAGCCTTGAACTCGTCTTTAATTCAGGATCGACTCGAGATGACTTGGGATTTCGAGTCATCTCGAGTCGAAGGCGTATTGGAATCAACTTGAACCCAAGAGGACTGTTCGAGAGCATAGATAAGATAGCAAGGTTTTCGTATTATTATGACAATGTTGAATGCTTACAAGCTTTTCCCTTGACACCTTGCTCCCATTCTCCAGTTTAGTAAAAAAGTTTCAATGCCATGTTTGAGAGAGTTTTATCGATGTATTCTGCTAATAATGTCACTGGCCTCTTTGGAGAAACTCAATGCTAAGAACACCCACGTATATGCGTGAGAATCAGGAGCGCCTAAAAAAGACCATAGATATGGTCACGCGGCTTTATGTCTATAACCTCAAAGGTGATGATATCACTGCCAGTGAGACGGACATCCTGTATTCACTTCTTACCAATCTTTTTGCGCAAGTCGATGTCTCCTGGGAATCTTATGTAAAGCAGATCATGGAAAGCGAATATGATATCGAGGAAGTCCTGAGATTTCTGGATCGACATCTCTCGCTATTTGATAAAATCCGGCTCCTCCAATCTCTGGTGATCATGGCGCGCACCGAAGCAGATTTTGACATCTCAGAGCTCACGGAAATCATGCATTTCAGCAAGCAGCTCAATATATCTTCTGAAGTCTTTTTGCCGTTGATAGACCATCTTGAGCATCATCGCTCCGGACTGGTAAGCATTCCCTGCCGTCATCATCTGAGTCACCTCAAACATTCCGTATTTTCGGATTATGTGGTCTTTGGCTCGGGCACTGGCACAGATATAGCGTTCCGTAGTGAGCGGCTAAGCTCTTATGAATGCGCGATCTTTGCCATCGATAAATACTTTTTCGTGAGCATCCCCTCCAGTTCCTCAGCACTGATCTCTTCCCAGGTGCCGGAACGTAATTCCATCATTTTGCTTTCGGATGATGCCGTGCTCTCTTTGGGTGGGAGAAACTATTCTCATAGTTGCCTGGAAAATCTGTATGCGCTGCGTGATGAAAGTGATGTAATAGCCTTTCGTAAGAGTAGCTATGACTTTACCGTGTACAAGGAACGCAATAGCTTCAGTATTTTGGTGGGTAGCGGAGTGGTGTCTTTGAATGGCCGGGAGATCCCTCATAACCGCCGTCATGAAGTGTTTTTTGATGACACTATGCAGATCAAAGGCTACGCACCTTTCCATCTGGTGATGGTAATCGAAAACCGGGGCAGCATCGGGGTGGATGATTACGTCCCTAAAAGGCTGTACATCTATCTGGAAAAGGGCTATTTTTCCATCAGTCGTGAGGATAGCGAAAACAGCATTGCCTTGATCGAGCTCAGGGGGCAGACCTATCATGTGCTTCCGCCCAAAAAGGGCTACAGCATATACGTAAATCGTAAGGTGGTAAAGGAAGCCACACCCATTGCCTTGAATTCGGATATTCTCACCATCGAAAAACGCAATTACCGGATCAATAATTTCTTTGACCTCATCGAGACTCCCTTTGAGATGCAAAAGCTTTCTGTGGTGGATATCAAACACTTCTTCAGGGATGGCAAGCTCGCCCTGGATTCTGTCTCTTTTGAAGTGGAAAAAGGTCAGCTCGTGGCGATCCTGGGACAAAGCGGCTGCGGAAAATCCACCCTCACCAATGTGCTCGCCACCGAAATTACACCCACCTATGGACAGATCCTGATCGACGGCAAACCCATCCATTCGAACCTCAATTACTACCTGGAATACCTGGCCTATGTGCCACAGCAGGACATGCTTTACCCCAATCTCAGCGTATATGAAAACCTGTATTTCCGTCTGCGCCTCAGAATGCCCAAATTGCAGAAATCTGTGATCGAACAGAAGGTAAATAACATCCTTTTTCATGTGAAGCTGAACCACCACCACGATACCATAGTGGGAGAAAGCAGTGCCAAAAACCTCTCCGGCGGAGAACGCAAACGTCTGAATATCGCGCTGGAACTGCTCTTTGAGCCTACCATCATCATCTGCGACGAACCCACCAGCGGTCTATCCTTTAATGACGCAGAGCAGATCATCGGCATTTTGTCCAAGCTCTGCGAACAGGGCAAGATCGTGATCATCACCATCCATCAGCCCAATAGCAGCATCTATCGCAAGTTTGACCGGGTAATGATGATGGATATGGGAGGCAGAGTAGCATTTTATGGCACACCCAATGAGAGCTTTGCCTATTTTGATGAAGAACTGCAATTGCTGAGCAATAATAAGACCGAGATAGAGACCAAACGGCACCTAAAGACTTCGGATTACTTTTACGATGTCATCACCTATCCAGAATATGACGCTCAGGGCCAACCGGTGTACGAACAATTGCAAAAACAGGTGCAGGCCAAACGCATGTTTACCCCGGAATACTGGAGGGATAAATTCAAGCGGAAGATGCTGTTTGAGATGATTCAAAGCGATGCTTTCGAAACCAGCGTTGCCATCCCCAGTTCAAAGCGCAGACGCAAACCCATGGGGCTCAAAAGCTATGTCTTAAGCCTTCTGACCTTCATCTCGCGTAGCTTCAAAATGAAGTTCCGCGGCCGCACGAATCAGATTATCACCTTTATCGAAGCACCCCTGCTGGCACTGATCATCGCCTTTATCTTGCGGCACACCACCAGCGCCAGCTATTCTTATCATGACAATAACAATATCTTTATTTATATCTTCGTCTCCCTCATCGCCTTTATTTTTTTGGGGATGTCAAATAGCATCGAAGAGATCCTCGGCGAACGCAGGATCGTGCTCAGAGAGCGCCTCATGAATCTGAAGATGAGCAGCTACCTGCTCTCAAAGATCATCACGCTCTGCTTTTTCGGATTTGTCCAAGCCGTACTTTATCAGGCTATTGCAGCATTGATATTGGGCGTCAAGGGTCTGGGCCTCAGCAGCATCCTCTATTTCTTTTTGGCTTCCATGGTGGGCAATTCCATCGGGCTCTTGTGTTCTGCCTTCATCAAAGAAAACCGCGTGATCATCAATCTGCTACCCTTGATTTTGATCCCGCAAATTATCTTTGGTGGTGCAGTAATAGAATTTGAACGTATGAACCGCAATCTCACACTATGGCAGAGGCATCCAATTCCGGAAGTGGTGCAGGCTATCCCCTCGCGTTGGCTCTTTGAGGGACTCACCACAGCTTATGCCAAAAACACCAAGTTTCACCGTGCTCTGCGCAAAATAGAAAAAAAGGAATTGACATATTTACAGGATTACAGGAATGCTGCAATCACTAGTAAGGAATTCCAAAAGCGGCGTGCAGAGGTGTATTATGCCAAAACCGCTATCGCCGAAAAATGGGACCCGAATGAGATCGTGAATAGCTATCTAAATTCTGCTGTGAGCATGATGGATGGCAAGGTAATGAATACAGAACGCAATGAATTTATGTCCAGTTACAAGATTTGGGGTACGAGATCTCTACGTACCTGGAATTTTAATGCCCTGGTGATTTTGCTTTTTGCCTTTGTGCTGAATCTGATCACTTGGATAAAACTAAAAGTCTATTTCAAGGAATAAAGGAGTAACAATTATGAAGACTAAAATAGTCATCGCAATGGTGTTGATTATGGTGCTGAGCTTGGTAGCCTGTAAGAAAAAGGCACCGCAAGTTCCCAGTGAAGAGCTCATAGAGCAGGCAATTACCTTTGCCCCTCTGCCTTCTTTCAAAGAAGTATATGTAGCGCTGGATCAGGTGCAGGTAAAAGACATCTCTGCAGCTGTGCCTGCCAAAATCTACAAAACCAAACAGGAAGAAGTGCGTAACGCCTTTTCCCTTGGTCTATTAACTGCTGATGCCGTATTGGCAGCAAAGGGCCGCAACAAGAATAAACTCAGCGAGATTTCAGCTTCCATGATGAACCTCACCTCACTGCTGGCTCTGGAATCAGAAGTTAATCGTTTGGGCGATCAGATGAAGAAAATGATCGAAAAAGAAGAGTGGGAAGAACTGGATAAAGCCCTCGATTTTCACAAAGGTGACGTAGAAAGTAAGCTTTGGGAACAAGAGAACTTTGATAATTATACTCTGATGCTTTTGGGTGGATGGATCGAAGCCGCAAACCGCGTGGCTTGGTTGATTCATCAAGACTACAATGCCGAGAGAACCACGGTGCTGGCCCAAAAGGGAACCTTCAACAGCCTCGTTCTCAATATGCAGCAGATCACCACTCCTCATATCGTGGAACAAGAAGCATTTGGGGAGTCCCTCAAGCTTTTAAAAGAAGTAAAGGCTATCATAGACAACGATCAAAACCGCACATATACTAAGGATCAATTGAAACAGATCGTCACCAAGACGGATGAGATCAAAGCTGCTTTTCAAAAGTAAGTAATGCCGGAATACTTCAGATATTTCCCAAAACCGGAACTTAATCCGGTTTTGGGGAAGGTCTATCCTACCCTATATACAAGACGACCCTATTCCCAAAACCCTTAGGATAAGGAGAGTACAGATGCGTAAAACTCTGTTGTGTTTATTGTTTTCTATCCTGATCAGCCTGCTGATGGCAAATACCTTTTCCGCTGAGGACAGTCCCTGGGACGATGGCAAATCCATTGACCTGAACTGGGAACTGAGCCCCATGGTGAAAAAGGTGGAAATCTGCAGGCAAAATGGTGATGAGCCAGTCCGAATATTGGTCACCTGTACAGACGCCACCGGGAGCTTCAGGGATAATGAACTCCAGCCCAATAATGAATATCACTATCAACTCAAAGCCTACTTCGAGGATGATGATCTCACTTTGCGGGCCAGCGCTCAGACTCGTGAGCAATGGTTCTATATGGGTAAACTGGGTTTCTTGATCCTGCTCCTGCTCCTCTGTGCTGCTATCATCTATTACATTCAGGCTGCCCGGCATGGAAAGGAATTCTTCATTCGCCGCATCGCAGGACTGGATAGCATGGAAGAAGCCATCGGACGTGCCACCGAAAAGGGCAAACCCATCCTCTACGTACCAGGCATCAGCGATCTGGATGATATTCAGACCATTGCCAGCCTTACCATCCTCAGCCATTTGGCCGAAAGAGCCGCAGAATATGATACTGAGATTATCGTGCCCTGCAGGTTCTCAATGGTGCTCTCTGCCGCCAAAGAAGTGGTGCGGGAAGCCTATATCAAAGTAGGAAGGCTGGATGCTTACAAGCCGGACAATATCTTTTATCTTACCGACGACCAATTTGGCTTTGTCGCTGGAATAGATGGCATCATGCTGCGCAGAAAGCCTGCGGCAAACTTCTTTATGGGCTCCTTTTATGCAGAGTCTCTGATTCTAGCCGAAACTGGCTTTGCCACCGGTGCCATCCAAACTGCCGGTACCGCTCAGGCTCATCAATTGCCTTTCTTTGTAGTCACTTGTGATTATACTTTGATCGGTGAAGAGCTTTTTGCCGCCAGCGCTTATCTTTCCAAGGATCCTCAGCAGCTTGGCAGCCTCAAGGGGCATGATTTCGGCAAACTCCTCATCATCCTGCTTATCATCGTTGGTGTGATTCTGGAAATCATGGGCATCTCAAACCTCAAAGAATTTATCGTAGGAGCAATCTCATGAAAAGCACGGCACCACTTTTCTTCGCTTTCATAGTAGGCGTTATCGTTCTGCTCTCAGAATTTATCCCGCATAGTCCTTTCAACCAGATCGTCTCCACCCTGGAAGGCTGGTTCATGATTATCTCCGGTTTTGCCATCCTCTTGGGACAGATCAGCTTGATCAGGATGAATACGCACAAAATAGTACACAAGCTTGACAATTGGCAGTACCATCTGGCTGGGCTGATCAGTTTTGGGCTCATGCTCACACTTGGCCTTTTATGGGGCATGCAGGAAACTCCCGGCATCCTGGGAGATGCACCAGGGATCCAAGCCTGGCTGGGACAAAAGCCTTTTGATTATCTCTTTGATAATGCCTATTTGCCGCTTTCGGCCACTCTGTTTTCACTGCTGGCCTTCTTCATCGCCTCTGCGGCGTACAGAGCCTTTATCATCCGCGGGCTGGAATCAAATCTGCTCATGATCACTGCCATCATCGTCATCATTGGGCGCACCAGTATAGGCACCATGCTCACTGGCTGGCTGCCCGAAAATCTGCAATTCTGGCATTTCCCCAATCTAGCGGATTTCATCATGGAATTCCCCAATACCGCAGCCCAGAGAGCGATCCTCATCTCTGCAGGCTTAGGCATCGTGGGCAGTTCTCTCAGAATCATTCTGGGCATTGAACGCAGCTATCTGGGAGGCGACAAATGAAGCTTTCCGCTATGGTTGAACGCAGGATCATCTACCTGGTGCTTCTTGTAGCTGTAGCCCTTCCCCTCCTCTTCCCCATCGGTTGGAAGACCGAGGTTTCCGGATACACCCAGATGGCCTATGATCTCATCGAAAACACCCCCGAAGGTAAGGTAGTAATCATTTCCTTTGATTACGATCCTTCCACCATGACCGAGCTGCAACCTATGGGAGAAGCGATGATCGAGCACGCTTTCAAGCGCGATCAAAAGATCATCACTACAGCCCTGTGGCCGATGGGAGTGCAGATGGCTGAGCAAGCTTTTGACAAAGTGCTGCGGGATTATCCCGATAAAAAGCGGGGTGTGGACTATGTCAATCTGGGCTACAAGGTAGGCGGTATGGTTACCATCCAAGCCATGGGTAGAGATATGAAAGAGGTGTATCCCAAAGATACCAGAAATACTCCCTATGAAGAGATTCCCCTGCTTGCCAATACCAGACGCTTGAAAGATGTTGCCTGGGTGAGCTCACTCTCCAGCGGAGTGCCCGGCCTGAAGGAATGGATGATGGTGGCGCGGGATTCATACAACGTACCCGTTACCGGTGGATGCACCGCAGTAAGTGCTCCCGGCTTCTTTCCTTATGTAAATGAGCAACGGCAGCTTACCGGCCTCTTGGGTGGACTCAAGGCCGCCAGTGAATATGAAAGTTTGATCGGCAGATTGGGCACTGCTACTACCAAGATGGATGCCCAATCAGTGGCCCATCTATTGATTCTCATCTTTATCGCCCTGGGCAATATCAAAGTATTTGTCGCCAAGAGGAGGAAGAGCAATGATTAGCATAATGAACACCTTTGGAATCTGGCTCGCCGCTTTCTTTACCCTGTGCATTTTCAGCTTTTTGTACAAGGACAATCCCTTCTACAAGTTTGCCGAACAGGTCTTTGTTGGTCTCTCTGCTGCTTACTGGTTGGTATATATTATCTACTCGATCATGGTGCCGAATCTTTTTGCCAAGCTTGCTGATGATTTCTCGGGCAATATCATTTTACTCATCCCGGCTGCTTTGGGGCTGATGATGCTCATGCGCATCCATCCCAAAACGCAGTGGGTCAGCCGCTACCCCATCGCCATCATGGTGGGCACCACCGCCGGTATCTCCATGCTCCGGTATATGAAGAGCGATATCTTGCAACAGCTTACCGCCACCATGATCAATCCCTTTGCCGCAGCTACCACCGCCGAAGTAATCGGAAATCTGCTGATGATTATCGGCACCATTTGTGGCGTGTACTTCTTTTACTTCAGCAAGAAACAGGAAGGCGTCTCCAAGGCTGTCTCCAAGGTTGGCATCTGGTTCCTGATGGTAAGCTTTGGCGCTACCTTCGGTTACACGGTGATGGCACGTATTTCGCTTTTGATCGGCCGTCTGGATTTTCTCTTGGGAGACTGGTTACACCTGATAAAATAAGGAATTAATATGCTACAATTACACCAACGCTTTATAGAGACAGCAAAGCGCTTTCCGCAGCGCATTGCCGTGTATGACAAATCCACCGGCGCAGATTACAGCTATGACAAGATGCTGATCGCCAGCCTGATCCTGAGTGGACACATAGGCAAGATCAAGGGCAGATACATCGGCATCCTGCTTCCCACAGGCGTAGGCGCCATGCTCACCATCCTGGGGACCTTGATGAAGGGTAAAGTTCCAGTTATGATAAATTACGCCACCATGGCTATAGAAAATTGCCGATATGCCCGGGAGAAATGCCAGTTTAAGACCATTATCACCAGCAAACAACTCTTGAAAAAGCTGGGGCTCGAACCCATAGATCACATGATCTTTGTGGAGGATATCTTAGCGGGTGTGACCCTTGTGGCCAAGCTCAAAGCGGCTTTGACCTCCAAGCTGCCCTTTTCTGTGCTGAAAAACCTGGTGCATCATGGCGAGCTCTCAGAGATCTCCGTGATCCTTTTTACCAGCGGTAGCGAGAAAGAGCCCAAAGCTGTGCAGCTCTCACATCGCAATATTTTGCACAATGTAAATGCCTTCCCAAAAATGATCCATTTGGATGAAAATGATGTCTTTGCCTCCATCCTGCCGATGTTCCATGTTTTTGGACTCACGGTGGATTTCTGGCTGCCAACTCTGATCGGAGCCAGCATGGTGACCTATGCCAATCCCTTGGAATATGGTACAGTATGCGATTATATCCGGGATTACAAGGTTACCTTTATCGCCGCTACTCCTGCCTTTTTCTATGGCTATCTGCAAAAGTCCAGCCCGGGAGATTTTGCCTCGGTGAAGATCGCTATTGCTGGAGCAGATCGCCTTCCCGATAAAATCTACGAAGGATTCCTGGCCAAGCACAATCTCACAGTCTTGGAAGGCTATGGCACCACCGAAACCAGTCCGGTAATCTCCACCTGCATCCACGGCCAGCACAAACATGGCTCTGTCGGGCTACCCATGCCCAATACCCAGGTGCGCATCGTTGACATTGATACGGATAAAATCCTTGGGCCCAATCAAGAGGGGAAGATCCTGGTGAAAGGCGATCTGGTGATGGAGGGCTATCTCTACGATTTGGAACAAACCTCACTGCGCATCAGAGGTGGTTGGTATGATACCGGTGATATCGGCCTCTTTGATAGCGATGGCTACCTTTATCACAAAGGACGCCTCAAACGCTTTGTGAAGGTGGGAGGTGAGATGGTATCCCTGGTGAAAGTGGAAGAGCTCCTCAGCGATCTTTTGCCCGATGATGTGATCTGTTGCGTGGTGGATGTTCCCCATCCCAGCAAAGGCGCCGATGTAGTGGCAGCAGTGACCACTGGAGATTTTGACATGCACAAAGTGCTCAAACAACTCAAAAAGGAGCTGCCTGCAATCGCCATCCCCAAACAGTTTCTGGTGATCAAAGACATCCCCATGATGGCCTCGGGAAAGGTAAATTTCCGCGAGATAGAGAAGATAGTTCGCGAACAAGGACATAAGAAACGCTGATGGATATCACTTCTATAATGCACCCAGACTATCAGCCTCTGTTGGTCAAGATCGCTGAGGTAGCAGCTCATGTCCACGCTTATGGCTGGGCTGAGGCCAATGCCGGTAATCTCAGCATCGATGTAAGCAATATCGTGAAGAAGCATATTCCGACTCAAGAGAGATGGTTTATCGTTTCCCGCACAGGTAGCCGCTATCGGCAGACCGCTATCCGTCCCCATGACAATCTGCTCTTGATAAGCTGCAATGAAGATCAGGATACCTTCTTTCCCAAGGCTGCCAAGCCCACCAGTGAATGGATCAGCCATCGCTGTCTGCAAATGGCAAACCCGTGCTTTTCGGTGATCCTGCACACCCATCCCGCTGAGATCATCGCCCTGGCATCTCTGCCCATCATGCAGCATCCGGAAGAGCTGTACCAGATGATGAGCTCTCTTTTGCCGGAGCTCCCTCTCTATTTGCCAGAAGGGGTAGCCATCTGTCCCCATCAGCCACCTGGTTCGCTTCAGCTTTGTCAGAGTAGCCAAAAGGCTTTGACGAACCAAAAGGCCTTAATCTGGAGTGGGCACGGCCTGCTTACCTTTGCCAACGATCTCGATGAAGCCTTGGATTACATGGAGATTATCGTCAAAGCGGCACGCATCTTCTTTTTGAAAGCAAGTTTACAGAGTTAATCTCCTAATCTGATTAACCAGCTTGTATGCAAACATTTACTGCCAGCACAGCTACTGCTCCCGCGGGCATATTAGCAGACTCCCGCACAGACTGCTAAATATCTCTTGACAATTATGCCCTCCTGACTATCTTATCGCTCAGAAACACATTAACAAAAAGGAGTTTATGAGCATGGCTACTAAAAAGAAAAAAGAAACCGGGGAACTCAGTATCCATACTGAGAACATCTTCCCCATCATAAAGAAATGGCTCTATTCCCAGCATGATATCTTCCTGAGGGAACTCGTCTCAAACGCTGTGGATGCTATCTCAAAACGTAAATATGCAGATCCTGATTTCAAGCAAGAAGACATGAAGATCGAGATCAAGCTGGATAAATCCAAGAAGACTCTCGAGATAATAGATACAGGGATCGGCATGACTGCCGACGAGATCAAGAAATACATCAATCAGATAGCATTCTCTGGTGCAGAGGACTTTGTGAACAAGTTCAAAGATGTGCAAAGCAATATCATCGGTCACTTTGGTCTGGGCTTTTATTCATCCTTCATGGTGTCGGACAAAGTCACCATAGATTCCCTCTCCATCGAAGAAGGCAGCAAACCGGCTTTTTGGGAGTGTGACGGCACCACCTCATACAGCATGGCCGTTGGCAAGCGCAAGGAAGTGGGCACCACCATCACCTTGTACTTCAATGAAGATTCCAAAGATTATGCCAAGGATGAGAAGATCAAAGAGATTCTGGAGCGCTACTGCAACTTCATGCCCTATCCCATCATGTTTGATGGCAAGCAGATCAACCAATTGGAAGCCTTGTGGAACCGCATCCCTGCCGAGGTCAAAAGAGAAGAATACATCGAGTTTTACAAACAGGTCTTTCATGACTACCAGGATCCGGTTTTCTGGATTCATCTCAATGTAGATTTCCCCTTCAACCTCAAAGGAATCCTGTATTTCCCGAAATTGCGCAATGAACCTGAATTCTTCAAAGGCGAGGTCAAGCTCTTCTGCAACAACGTCTTTGTGGCAGACAATCTGGAAGACCTCATCCCTGAATTCTTACTCCTGCTCAAAGGCGGCATAGACATTCCGGATATCCCGCTCAACGTCTCTCGCAGCTTCTTGCAGAACGACGCCCAAGTGCAGAAGATCTCCAAATATATCATCAAGAAAGTGGCTGACAACTTCAACGCTACCTTCAAGGAAGATCGCAAGAAGTATGAAGAGTATTGGGAAGACATCCACACCTTTATCAAGTTCGGCATGCTCAAAGAAGACGACTTCTTCGAGGCCATGAAGGACATCGCTATCTTCAAATCCGCCAGTGGAGACTATCTCACAGTGGAGGAGTACAAACTGCGCAATGCGGCAAATTCCAAGGATGAAAGCACCAAAATCTGGTATGCAGCCAGCGAAGATACCCAGGTGAGCTATTTGAATTTGATGAAAGAGCAAGGCTTGGAAGTGATCTATCAGACCTCTCCTCTTGATATTCATCTGTATCAGAAATTGGAAGGCAAACTGGAGAAAGTGGAATTTATCCGCATAGATAGTGAAGTGAACGACCTTCTGGTAAATCAGGAAGACAGCAGCATTTCGGAAGCTGACCGCGAGCATCTTAAGAAACTGTTTTACAATGCCCTGGGGCAGAAAGTGGAAGCTTCTTTCAGTAAAGAGAGCCTCAAAGACTACTTCAAAAAGTATCCTGAAGCCGCCACCCTACTCACCAACTATCAAATCCAAAAGGGTGAACAGACCCTGATCAACCTGCTGGATCTGCCCGTAGAAGTAGTAGAAAAGCTGGGGACAAAGGCTATGGAAGACCTGCAGAATCATGCCTATACCGAACTCAAGATAGAAGTGAAGAACCTCAAAACCAAGGAGATTCCCGGCATCATCGTCTTCAGCGAATTTATGCGCCGTTGGCACGATATGGACATGTTTTCACGCATGGGTGGAGCTGGCGATATGCTAAAGAATCACTCTCTGGTGGTCAATACCGAAAACAAAGTGATCCAAAAGATCCTGAAGCTGGACAAAGCCGGCAAGAAAGAGAAAGTAGATACACTCTGCGCTTACATCCATGACCTGTCACTTTTGGAGCAAAAACCCTTCAGCGGAGAAGAGCTAAAAGGCTTTATCCAGAAGGCAAACAAGGTTCTGTCCTATATATAAATAGATTACCCAAGTTAAAGCTAAGCCTCAGACTATGTCTGGGGCTTTTGTGATCAAGCCGGAAAATGGGTAATTCCAGTTTATGCATTAAACACTTGACATAAATCTGAGCCAAATTTATATTTGTATTAAGTCGGTTTGTATCTTAGCGAAAGACTGGCCCCAGTAAATTCATCCAGTAGAGGAGTGATAATGTTCAAAAGGCCATGGTTTTGGTTTGCTTTCGTTTTTCTGGCCATATTAGCAGTGCTGTTCAATCTGCGCTATGCAGATAAAGCCCTCAATATATTGAATATACAGATTAGCATGAGCCGCAAAGAATCCTTAGCGGAAGCGGTCAATCTTCACAATCGCTTGGGAGTGAAGTTTGAAGGCTATCGCCAAGCGACAGTTTTCAATTCAGATAGTGAATTCCAGAACTACGTGGAATTGCGGGCCGGAGGCAAGCAGGCCTTTGAGAAAATACTCAGTTCTGATGATTATTATCCCTACTATTGGTATGTGCGTCATTTCAAAGAAGGCGAGGCCCGGGAATTGGTCTCTTATTTTTCACCAGCAGGCAAGGTCATAGGATTCGAAGAAAAAGTGCCAGAATCTGAGCCTGGTAAAGCCTTATCCCGTTTGGAGGCCACTGCTCTGGCAGATTCGATAGCCCGCACCCAGTGGTCTGTAGCACTGGATCAATACACTCTCATCCAGGAAGCACAAGAAGCACGCCCCAATGGACGCATTGATCACACTTTTACCTATGAACATCGTGAACTGAAGTACAATGAAGCCTTGATCCGGCTGGAGCTTATCGTCACTGGAGACCGGCTGACCACCATCAGACCTTTTCACAAAATACCGGAGCAATTTAGCAAAGATTACGCAGCGATGCGTTCCTATAACGAGATCTTAGCTGGGATTGCCTCGGCGCTAATGCTGCTGCTGTATGGAATTGCTATGATAGTATGGCTTTTCTTGCTGCTCAGGCGCCGGCAATTGATCTGGAAGCCAGCTCTGATGTGGGCGATTCTGATCGGGATATTCATGTTTTTTGCCGGTCTGAACTTCATTTCCTTCCAATGGTTGGGCTACGACACTTCCACATCTTCCAGCTCCTTCCTGACACAGCAGATTCTGCAAAACATCTTTCAGGGCTTACTGCTGGCCGCTATCTCTTTTATCACCTTCCTGGTAGCAGAAGCAGTTACCCGTGAAGCAATGCCCCAAGAGGTTCAGTTTTGGAAGAGCTTTTCCCGAGATACTGCACCCACCAAGAGTGTTTTGGGTAAAGTATTGGGGGGATATCTCTTTATGCCCATCGAGCTGGCTTATGTTATCGGTTTTTACTACTTCACCCAAAGCCGGTGGGGATGGTGGAGCCCAGCCAGTAGTTTTAGTGATCCCAATATCCTGGGTGCAGCGATGCCCTGGGTTACAGCCATTGGACAAGCTCTGCAGGCTGGATTTTGGGAGGAAGCGATGTTTCGGGCGCTGCCTCTGGCCACTATGCTGATCATCGGCACCAAGCTGAATAAGAAGAAGCTTTTCCTGATCCTGGGGATTATTCTGCAAGCCTTTATCTTCAGTGCCGCCCATGCTGGTTAAGCCCAACAGCCTTTTTACGCCCGGATGGTAGAGCTATCCATCACCTCTGTGATCATGGCCTTCATCTATCTGCGTTTTGGCCTCTTGCCGGCTATTATCTGGCACTTTAGTTTCGATGCCCTGCTCATGAATTTGAGTTCTTTTGTCACCAAATCAGCAGACCTGATTCCAGACCGGATCATCTTCAGCATCTTTTTCCTGCTGCCGCTGCTCATCATCCTCTGGCGTAAAGCGCAGGCTACCATGGCAGGAGAAGCCAAATTTACTCTGGGTAATTGGCTGTTCAGGGGCTGGCAAGAAGTACCACAGAGCAGCTTGAATGCTGCCTGGAAGCCAGATGAACTTGTTAGTATTGAACCTGCGCCCCAAGAAACGCAAGCTGAAATCCCGATTGTAGTCCCAGAAACACACAAAAGCTCTAAATCCGGCTACGCCTTCAAGCCTTGGATGGGAATATTCTTCTCGCTTGTGGTGCTGCTCGTCTTGATAGTTGGTTCCGGGCTCGATCGCAATACCTACCTGAAACAGGCGGTAAACGGAGTGGAGCAGACTTTTAAGCATGTCCGGCCCCGCTTGCAGATTTCCGCCGAGCAAGCGATCCAGTATGCGGATGAGGCTTTATTGCAGCAACTTGGCAAGGCTCTGCCTCCAGCATATAAAGCCTACCCAAATATTGAGCGCAGCGATCGAGATAAACGTCATTTTGTCCTGAAGCACAGTAGCTACGCCGCTTATGCGAAACTCAGGAATAAGTACATTTATGAAGATGCCTGGCTGGTGAAATACAAGCGCTTCGAAGGCACTTTGCAAGAACGCACCGAGGAATACCATGTAATGCTGGACTCCGCTGGCAAATTGCTGGCAATCCAGCATCTCCTGTCCGAAGACACCGCTCTTCCCAGCCTGGATGAGGCGGCAGCCAGAGCTCGAGCCTTAGAGTGGGTGAACGCCCACGAACCGGAGATACTTTTCCAGCTAAAAGAGATTTCCGTAGTGCCGAGCAAACTGCCAAACCGTACAGATTGGACATTCACCTGGAATGACACTTCAGATTACCTCTTGAAAAGCGGGCAGACCAGGCTGAAGATCGTAATTTCGGGAGATCAGATTGGGCAGGTATCACGCTTTGTCTTTATCCCAGAGGATGCCCAAAGACAGATCGACCATTCTGCACAATTGACCTTTCCATATCAGCTCTTGACCACGGTCTTGAGCATGATGTTCGCGATTGCGGCTGTGATCTTTGCCGTGATCATGTGGAGCAAGGGAGAGTTTGATTGGAAGATTTTCCTGCTTATCCTGCTCATTATGTCGAGCCTGACTGTGGCCGTAGCTCTGGTTAATTGGCGCACCCAAGTGGGGGAATTCAATACATCTCAGCCCCTGGCCAATCAAAAGGTAGGCCTGATCATCGGTATCGTGCTGAAATCTGTGTTTTTAAGCGCAGCAGTTGCCCTGATCAATGGTTGGGGAATCTGGTGGTTAAAGCATCGCACGGGGCTCAAAAACAAGGTATCGAATCAATCTGTAATATATGTGCCGGTCTTAGCTGTGCTGATCTCCTTAGTTCTGACTAAGTTCAGAGGATGGGAGCTTGGCTTGCTCAAGCTGCCGAACCTGCAGCCTGCTTTGGCCCTTTGTCCTGGACTGCCGGTGTGGGAACAGATTATGTTTAAGTACTTTTTGTATTCTGGTCTGATCCTTTTTACTCTCTATCTGCTTGAACAAATCACCCAGAAAGGGAAAAAGCGGCGCTATATCGTGCCCATAGTCTGGCTATTTGCAGGCTTGGTGATTTCAGTAAGCCAAAACCTGCTGTATGCAGATCCCGAGTTCATCGCCAACACCCTGATCAACGGATTGATCTATGGCCTGGCCGGTTGGCTGATCTGGCACTATCAAGGCTTGCTGAGTGCCAAGCTCTGGATCTGGTGTTCCCTGATCCTGCTCTTGATCGCTCCTGCCCACGGAATCTATGCCAATGCTTTTGTAAATGCTACCCTGGCCTATGCACTCAGCTACCTGGGAGTTATAATGATAGTGCTTTTCCTGACCATGCGGCTTTGCAGAATACCTGGCAAAAGTATGGAATAGCTCAGCCCAGACTATCCTACCTAATTCGATGCAGTATAGATGCCGTGGAGATGTCGTGGAGATGTCGTGGAATAAATCCTCTGATCTCCACGGTATCTTTAGCGTAAGCTATGCAGGTGGATCGCTGCGATTCACTGGATATGAAATACATTTCTTGAGCTCAGAGTATTGAGGTATAGGCTTGCTTAGAGTCCCCAGAATCTAAACGTGCGTTGCAACATGATCTCGTGGCTAAATCCTATTTCCTGGGGCGAATAGTTTAAGGTATAGCCCAGGCGATACTTCTTGGGCAAGACCAGGCGCAGACTGGCCTCGTGAGACAGGAGGAGCTTAGTCTTTTGTTGAAGGTCTGTAGCTTCCTGCAGCAGGATCTTATAATCCACAAACATGCGGTAACCGATGTACTTACTCATAGATAATGACAGATTGTTGAGCAGAATAGCTGAGGAAAATTGAGCGATATCGGAGCTAAAATTATTTATGTCAGTAAGCTCAGCCAAATGCGAAGGATCAGAAGAATACTCGGTGAAGATATTTTGGATAAAACCGGCATTGATGGAAAATCCATCTAGTTTCAGATTGCGCCGGATCCAATTTTCCACAGGGAAGAAGAAGGGAGTGAGCACAGAGGCATTCAGATTCCCTCCGATGAGATCCAAAGCTTCGTCCTGCAATAGATTTTGCTTCTTATCGTCAGACATATCGTCCTTGTTCTGGTCGTATCTGAGGCGGGAAAGCACTTGCACGATACTTTGGTCTGAGGGATTGTCACTGCCAAGATTGATCTGCAAACGGTCAAAAAAGCTTTTGTCATAATCTGAACTTGAGGTCACACTGAGAGTGATGGTGCTGCCATCGGGAGTGCGTTTGTAAAATTCACCACTTAAGCTGAGTATATCCTGTTGGTCGATCATATTTATCCCAATTTGATCCACTTGGAAGACAGTGCCAAAGAAATCAATACTCCCGCGATCTGAAGTGATATTGGCCTCTTCCACTATAAAGCGGTTGCCATCATAAATCAGGTGAAAAAACCCTCCGGGATCGAGATAGAAATTTGTGGGGTATGTTACATAGCGCACATTCTCGCCGATGGTTACCATAAGATCCAGATTAAAAGGCAAGGGCACGGGGTCACGATCCGGCTTTTTTCCTGTGCCACGTACAGACATGATCAGATTCAGCAGATTATCGGCTCCGGGGGGAAAGAGAATACTCAGGTTTGAGACAGTTGCATGTGCTTCAATCTTCATATCATCAAAGGGACCACGGATGGTGGCATAGCGGCTATTGATACCCTTTAAGGCAATATTAGTCAAGGTCTTGGGTGGGGCAATCACTGGAATAGTAGCCTGCATACCTGGCTTCTCGATCATGAGTCTCAGATAGCCAAGATCTATGAAAGCAAGCACAAAATGCTCCGCAGGATCCTCATCAAAGACATTGTTCATATAGAAACTGCCATTACCCATATCAAATTCGCCTTTTTGGATGACGAAACGATTGTCGTCAAAGATTCCTTTGATTTCGATATTGCGCATAGGTTCTACCTGATCTTTGAGCAGCACGTAGCCGTCGTGGATATCAAGATCTCCAGAATATACCTTGAATTGGTAGTCTGAGGTGCCTATACTGAGCTTGAGATCGGATTTACCAGAAGATTCCACAACATAATTACTAAGCTTTTTTAGCCAAGGGAAAAGCTCGCCTGAAACTTCGATATCAAGGGTTTTGTCCCCTTCGAAAAATTGATTTTGGGTAAGGTTATAATCCAAAGCACCCTGCGCATGAGCTTCAAATAGATTCCGGGATTTTACATACAGGGAATCTATACTCAAGACTTGGCTTTGCTGCCTGGCTTTCACTATGGCTCTCTCTACTCTAAAGTCGCCAATCTTCAGACTTTCAGCCAAAAGATCTGTGGCAAATTCGATATGCGGCTGTTTGCTGAGCAAGCTATCGGCTGTTACCTCCACCCAACCGCTAAAGCTACCTTCTCCAAGAGAATTGACCATGATATCCTGCATTTTCAGATCATGCATCACAGCCTGCAGAGAGAGCCGGGTATCGGACTTCAGGCTGCTCTCCCCTGCCAGACTCAAAAGCAGGTTGGTCCCAGATTTTACATCACCTGATATGGCGATATCATCCAGAAAGCCATCGAAAAACAGATTGAGATCAAGGGGAACAATGCTGATCAAATCAGCCTTTTGGAGATTGAGCCAGGCCTGAAGCTTTTGATCTTGTTCACGGTTGTATTTGGCAAATAAATTCAAGTCAGCAAATTCGGGAATCTTCAGCCTCAAATCAGGATAGAAGTCGGTTAGACGCTGCCAATCCAAATTAATCAAAGCCAGGTCAAAATCCAGATCATGCCAATCCGCTACATTCACATTGCCAGAGAGGTTCAAAAAGTCCTCCAGCTTCAGATACCAGACCTTGAGCTGCTGATCCTGGTAATCCATACTGAGGTCTATGTCCAGAGGCTGGCCTGCGAGCTGCCCATTTTCCGAGCTGAGTGTGGCGGTGATTTGCTTCGTTTTCAGATCAAATGAGCCCAGAATGTCAAGGTCTCCGCTGTAATCATATTCACCGGTGAGAGCTGTATTCAGATTGCTTTTCAGCCAAATTCCATTGTCATGCATAATAGCGCTAAGGTGGCCTGATACGATCGGTGAGAGCAGATATATCTGCTTTTGCATATAGAGCTTTGCGATGTCTAATTCAGCAAAATCGGCATCGACAGAGATATGCTGGTCCAGGATATCCCCCACGGCGGAAATCCTAAAGCCATTGTCGCTTTCTAAAATGGCATCAAACAATAGAGATCCATCGGCAGGACTCATCATGGCATAACCATTTATGCCGTTTAGGCTGAGACTATCCAAAAGCAGGTCAAAATCGTAAATATTGGCCCTAAGCACAGGATAGGGCTTGATCAATACACCATCTACAGTAAGCCTGCCCGAAGCGGCCAGCAGACCCTCTTCACCTTCTATGCTATGGGTAACAAGTTCCGTGCTAAACTCCCTGGTCCGAGGCTGCAAAGCGGCAGAAAGCTGTATTTGTTGATTTTCCCATCTGAGTGTGGCAGCAGACACTGTGGCTATATCATCCTTATATTGAGCCTTAAGATTTAGATCGTCAAAGCTCCAAGTCCCGTACGCCAGACTTTGGGATTCTGCGTTTAAATCTATGATAGGGCCCTGGAAAGAGCCCGAAGCATCAAGATCAGCATACACTCTGCCGGTCAGAGATGGCATAATATCTGCAAGGTCCACGATTAGGGAAGCACTGGAGCCATCTAAACGCAGATCCTTGGCCGCAGAGGCAGTGCTGGAGCCATCAAAGCGCAAGTATGGTGCAATGCCCTGTATTTTGAGTTCAGCCTTCAGAATGCTGTTTAAGGCCTTAGCTTCGTGAATACCTAGCTTGGCATTCTTATTGTCTGCCTCCAAGGTGATCAAAGAGATGTTCAAAGGATATTGATCCAGTAGCAGGGCTGAAGTGCTGATGATCTTTGCCTCTGCTGCCAGATGAACTTCAGAGGAATCAGCCGGCTGGGAATATGAGGCATGAAGGTTTATTTCACTGCGGAAATTATCTATATCAGGATGGGCAACATATAAGGGGTTGAACTTTTCAATATCCACTTCGGCCAGGTCAATGCGCCCCTTGTCCAAAATCCCTTTAACAGATAGTTCCCCCCCAAAAGAAGTGCTGGCGCTGAGCTTCAGATCTGTCTGAGTGCCATTTGTTATGGATATCTGGATATCTCTAAGGTTCTCTTCAATTTTGAGGTAGCCCTCCTGCTGTATATTCAGGAGTATAGAGACGTTCGCGTTGAGGGTTCCACCTTTCAGACTCAGTTTATTAAAGAAAGGGGTGAGGTCAGGAATCTGGAAATGCTTTTTAGGCGGTTTATCTTCCTTGGGCTTTTGTACATAGTTGATTTGTATGTTGGGCTCCTGGATCTCGACGCTGGTAACTACGCCATCGAGTTTGAAACCGGAGAAGAGTAGCTTATAAAGATTGTAGCGCACACGCAGGCTTTTGCCCTTGATGGTTATCAGGCTGTCATTAGTGGCAAAACTGATGTCCTGAGCAAAGATCTGTCGATCACTGATATGCAAATCCCCTAAAGTTAATTCAGATTTTGCCAGGCTCCCTATTTTATCTGTCAATAACTTACGGACAGCATCTCTTCCTCCCAGAGGATACCAGATGATGAAATATAATGCATTGATCAGCAGTAAGATCAAGATCAGGATAAGGAACTTCTTAGGGCGACGCATGAGGGCGATCCTTAAGCAGGAATCAGTATCCCATTGACAAGTTCAAAAACTTGGTCTGCGGCTTGGGCAGCTTCGACGTCGTGAGTAACGATCACAAAAGTCTGCTTGAATTCACCTTTGTTCAAACTCAAAATCAAATCCCATACCTCTTTGCTGTGAGTAGGATCAAGATTTCCTGTAGGTTCATCTGCCAAGACCAGCTTGGGACTATTAGCCAGGGCCCGAGCCAGGCTCACGCGTTGCTGCTCTCCGCCAGAAAGTTGATTGGGGTAGCGCCTCAGACGCTCGGACAAGCCTAAGATGCTGAGCAGTTCTTGCGCTCTGGCCATGGCCTTAGCTTCGCTATGACCTGCGATCAAGAGGGGTAGCGCCACATTTTCAGTGGAGGTCAAATCTTCTATAAGATAGTGAAACTGGAATACAAAGCCCAAATCCCGGTTGCGAATCATTGGTGCCTCAGGACTTTTAGCCTCGATCGCCTTGCCACCCATTATTAGTTCACCAGAGTCCGGTGCATCAAGCAGGCCCATGATATGAAGCATCGTGCTTTTGCCACTGCCGGATTTTCCGGTGATGCAGATCAAATCTCCAGCTGCCACATCCAGACAGGCATCGGTGAGAACCTCGATGGTCTGATCACTATCTATATATGTCTTTTTCAAATGTTTTGCACTCAATATCATAATATGTCCTTTAATGCTTGTTCCTGATAACGTCTATAATCTGCATTTTCTCTATCTGCTTCAAGGGAAACATCACGCACAAAAAGATCAAAAAGCTGGCGACAAGAAATACTACCAAAAGATTCGGAAATGTGATCCTCGCTCCCAGAGTATCAATGAAATATACGTCTCCCTTGAGATGGTAAAAAGTCTGTTTTTCGACAAACCAGGATAGCAAGGCCCCAAAGACCTGACCAATCAGAACTGCCATAATGGCAACAACCCCAACCCGAAGCGCAAAAAGGCGCTTGATCGAACGGGGACTGGCGCCCAAGGTTTTCAGCACTGCGATCTCTGATCTTTTTTCGATAATGATAGTGCTCACAGCGGAGATCACATTGATGCCAGCAATAAGCACCAGAAAGCTGAAAACGATGAATATCAGCCACTTCTCCATGGCTACCAGACGCAGCAAGCTTTCGGCATAAAGGTTCCAGGGAATGGCGATGAATTCATGGCCCAGAATGTCGCTGTATTCACTTGCGAAAATACCGGCTTTATCGGCATCCTTGATCCTCAGCTCAAGCTTGCTATACCCCTGGGGCAAAAGTAGCAAAGCTCGGGCATCGCTTAAAGTGGAGATCACCAGGCTACGATCACTTTCATAATACCCAGAGCGGTAGATTGCGGCAATCTTATATCTATGTTGGGCAGTTTGAATACCCAGAGGAGTGATGCGGTCAAAGCGGGGGTAATTTAGCTCAATGCTGTCTCCGATGCTCAGCCCCAGCTCTTCAGCCAAGTAGTGACCTACGATCACTTCACCACTTTGCAGCTTGCCCTCTCCCCCACTTATATATTTCTGGTAGGGGAATTCCCGATCAAAATCATAAGCCCGAAGACTGATAGCCCGGATCTTGTCTCCCTTTTGCCCCAGCAGAGGATGTTCCAGACTGGGAATGGCTGAAATAATCTCTGTCTTCTGGGAAAGCTGATTTATGATGGTTTCAGTATCCTGTTCTGAGATTAAGTCTCCGTAAGAAGATTGGATACCAATGTGGGCAAAACTATCCAGCAGCAGGCTTTTAAGATTTGATTCATAGCCCTGAAAAAGATTGAGGCCAGCCGAAAGAATCCCTACTGAGAGAATGATACCCAACACCATAAATACAAAAGCAAAGCGAAACAGATTCCGTTTTGGTGTTTTGAGATATCTTTTAACAAAGAAAAGCTCAAGCTTATCCATCAGTATCCTTGGGTGGAATATTGAGGGTCGTTTCGATAGATAGTTGCAATTTATCAGCAGGCCCTATCCTGTTTATAATCAGCTCTGAGATCAAACCCAGTGAGACGAATTGCAAGCCTCCCAAGATCAGCAGCATACCCAAAAAGAGTAAGGGACGATTTGATAATGGTATCCCATAAAATATCTTCAATACCGCCAGATACAGCGTGATAATGCTGCCCAGGACGGTAGAGACAAGGCCAATGCGACCAAAGAGATACAGTGGGCTCTTGACATATTGAGTTACCATCTTTACGGTCAGCAGATCAAAGAAACCTCTGAGATAGCGCTCCATTCCGTATTTGCTCTTGCCAAATTGCCGGGCTCTGTGTGCTACCGCAATCTCCCCCACTTTAAAGCCCAACGCATGAGCCAAAGCCGGAATATAGCGGTGCATTTCACCATAGAGACTCAGTTCTTTCACCAATTCTTTCCGGTAAGCCTTGAAGCCGCAATTGTAATCCTTGAGCTTGAGGTGAAAGGTGTGTGCGGTTACGCTATTAAAGAGCTTGGAAGGGATCCTTTTATGCAGAGGATCACGGCGCTTTTTCTTCCATCCGGAAACCAGATCATAGCCCTCCTCCAGCTTGGTCAAAAAAGCCGGAATTTCCACTGGATCATCCTGCAAATCTGCATCCATGGTAAAGACCACTTCTCCCTGAGCTAAATCAAAGCCCTTTTGCAGAGCAGCAGCTTTGCCAAAATTGCGCCGGAATTTTATCACTTTTACCTGAGGATCGGCAAATGCCAGTTCTTTCATTACCTCAAAACTGCCGTCTGTGGAGCCATCATCGATGAAGATGATTTCATAGCTGTGAATCCCGGTATTTTGGACGATCTCATGATAAAGCTGGTTTAGAGATTCTACCTCATTTAAGACTGGAATGACAAAAGACAGCAACATATCAGCCTCCTACTCCCTTCTAAATAAAGACGCTTACTAAGGACATCACTATTCCCGCAGTAAGGGGAATCGTGATATTATCATCCAAAGCAATGTTCAATAGTTCTGCCGCCGTAGCAGCCAGGGCGCCCAATATGGCCAGCCAGGGACTACTCAACCACCATATTCCAAAGATCATGCAGGAGACAAAACAGGCCAGGCTTCCTTCCAAAGTCTTGCTGTTGCCAAGAAACTTACGCTTGCCAAAGTTCATGCCAATCAGGGCTGCGAAGGTATCGCCAATGCTCAAAAAAGCAATGGAAGCAGCAGCAATCCTGGGTTCAAAAAAAGCCACACAAAGTAAGCTGGCAAACAGCAGATAGGTGGCTCCGGTGAGGTCTTTGAATTCGTGTCTTCTCAAGATTGAGCCAAAGATGCGATAAAAGGTTTTACGAAAGCTTTTTTGCCAAAAGCGGTTAAATTCTATTACCAAAGAGATAGTCAAAGCACTAAATAGCAAGATAAAAGCCATGTGGCGATTGTAACCCAATACATAACGATAGCCAAATGGAATAACCAATGAGCTAAGGTGTATTGACTTCCTTGCGGCCTCGCTGAGTCTTCCCATTTCCTTTGCCTCAGTCCAGGATTTTTAGAATCCTGAGTTGTCTGACGCCTCTCCACATGGCGATGCAATCGTGCTTCACATTTCGCGCGAGACGCAGGCTGCTATTATCCAAATTCCAGTTTCCACCGAGATCCGTAGCCTTCAGATCTTTTATCTGCAAGACGGGTTCAGGGTTTTCCTGGCCCCAGGGCAAGAGCATTTCCAATTCCTGCCAGGTGCTATCATCCATCTCATCCAATGTACACTCTGCGTCAAAGGGGATTTCCGCATCTTCATCAGGCAGGATGAAGTTTTCGCAGATATATTCGTGAAAGCATTCTACGAAACTGTCGTAAGCATCTGGCTTCATGGTGAAACCAGCGGCCTTGGGATGACCGCCAAACTGGATTAAATGCTCTTTACAATGAATAAAGGAATCAACCATATTGAAGCCGTCACAGCAGCGTCCTTCGCAGACAGTGAGGCCATTATGGTGCTTTAGCATGATGGTGGGGATCTGCAATCGATTAACTATATAACTGGCAGCAGTACCTAATAGCGCATAAGGGATCACATCGTCATCATCATAATAAACAAAGAAATTGCCCACAAAATCCACCGCCAAGGTATCCAGGAAACTGAATACCCGGTTTAGGTCATTTTCCCAAAGGTTCTTTTGCCCTTCCAGGGTTTGAAATAGCTCGGCTTTGGCATCTGAGATCTGAATCATGAACCTCAAAGCTGTATGCTCTCCACCGGCTTCTCGGCCATTGGCTATGAGGCGTGAAGTATAAGTGATAAAATTGAATACATCCGTGGGACTGCTGACGCGGCGGTAGTTTCTCAGCAGGAATTGCACGGTATGATCCTGCACAGCATCAAAGTTTTCCAAGACATAGCGCACGATGATCCGGTTCAGGCCGATCATGGGAACTTTGTCCGCAATCGATCCTACGGCAGCCCAGAAATAGCTTGCCGGGTCTATTTTGTGATTCCACTGTTTGGCCAAATAGCGAATCAGCATCAGAGCGACGCCCACTCCTGCCAGCTGTTTGAAAGGGTATTCACAATATGACAATTGAGGATTGATGATAGCATAAGCCTCAGGCATATTGTCAGCCTGAATCAGATGGTGATCGGTAATTATCACATCACAACCCAGTTCATTGAGCTTCTTTACGCCATCAGCGGCGGAAATGCCGTTATCCACTGTGATAACCAGCTTGTGCCCGCCCTTTTCTACATGATTGATAAAATTCTCCTGAATGCCGTGAGTTTCAAGATTTCGGTTTGGAATATAGCAGCTATGTTTTTGAAAGCCGATGCTGTTTAGAAAGTTATAAAGAATATAGCTGCTGGTAATTCCATCAGGATCGTCGTGTCCAAAGATGACTACAGGCTCGTTTCTATACACCGCCTCATGGATGCGTGTGGCAGCAACTTCAATGTTGGCCAAAAGCTGTTCATCAGGCAGGTCGTCCAGGCTGGTTTCCAGGTTTTCCGATTCCAGGTTTCTGGCTTCTAATATTCTGTGGTAGAGGTTTTGCCCTTTTACCATTGCTCGAGCACCTCCGCCTTGGGAATATCACGGGGAGCTTTGCGGTCCGGAGCTGTGGTTATGATATCAAAACCGGTAAAGCCAAACATCATCATGTAGCTTTTTTCCTGTAGGTGATTGGTCTCAAGTGATCCTCTTGTTTGATATTGGAAAGCCATATCCACGCGGTTTATTTCGTTTTTGAGCGGAATACTAAGCCCGGCACTGATGGTGTTTTCATCCACATCTTCACCAGCACTGGGGAAAGATAGTTGTCGATAGGCATATCCAGCTCTCAGCGGCACTTTTTGCCACCAATGCTTTTTTCTGCTCAGATCCGGTTCGTAGGCCACTCCTACTCCCAATTTCCAGGCATCTCTGAGATCATCAGAAGTCTGAGAATATCTCTCAAAGGAAAAATCTGAAGCCAGCTTTAGTTCTTTGATCATCATTCCGGTATAGCTCGCAGTCAACATCAAGGGCAGCTTATAATCATAATCTACAAGGGGCTCTGAGCTATGGAAACTATTGCGTTTGGTTTCACCTTCGAGCGTAACAGGCAAGGTGGCATGCAGCCCAAAGGCTTGATCTTTCAGCGTTTGGATCGCGCCGATGGTGATGGTGGAGTTTTTGAAACTACTCTTGAGTGATTCGGTGGTAGGCACGGTGTAATCTGCAGAAACCTGTTCAAAGGTGTGATAGTCATGACCAAAAAAGAAATTGCCGCTCAGCCCAACGTTGAGCCCACGGAATATGTAGCTGTAAATCAAGTCTGCATGATAGATGTACTTTTCTGTTTCCTGAAGCTCTATGGTGCTGTCTGCCCGCGCAAACTGATTTTTCACCACGCCCGTTGCAAAAGGACTGAATTGAAAGCCAAAGCGATGTCTCTTAAAAGGAACGGACACACTGAAGTAAGGGAAATCCAAGGCGTCGTCCCGAAAACTGCTTTTTGCACCGTTGTATTCGGATTCGTATTTGGTATAGCCAAAGATAAACCCTGTGCCAAAGATGGTCTTATTGCTCCTGCTGCATTGAGCAGGATTGCCGTATCCACCGTTGAAGCGAAACAGGTCGCTGGCTCCGGTGTCCCCCATGCCCAGGCTGTAAATATCTTTGCCATAATAGCGGATGGGATATCCATCATAAGAGAAGATCGAATTACCGCCCCAAAGCAGAGCGCAGATCATTAAGAGACTGAATACTATAACTTTCTTCATTTCTTTCTACCAGTTTTTAGAGTTTTTACAGGATCCGCTGGAATGCGGAAAAAGCGGTAAGCATTATTAAACGAGACTTCCGCCACTTCTTTAGGTGTAATGCCTTTGATTTCGGCAATCTTTTCTGCGATCAAATGCAGATGCAGAGGGCTATTACGCTGTCCCCTATGCGGATGTGGAGGCAGATACGGACAATCTGTCTCGATCATGAATCTATCCATGGGCACCAAACGCACCACATCTTCCAGATGGGACTTGGGATAGGTAATGCTGCCGGTGAAGGACATCATCCATCCGGCATCCAAAACTTGCTGCGCAAAGACTATATCTCCGGAGAAACAGTGAAATACCGCTTCCTTCACATTTTCTTGTTTGAGTATATTGTAGCATTCCTGATGCGCCTGTCTATCGTGTACCACGATGGGCAGATCATATTCCACCGCGAGGTGTGCCTGATTTGCAAAGACTTCGCGTTGAACAGGATATGGCGATAAATTGCGGAAAAAGTCGAGACCTATCTCACCGATAGCCACCACTTTCTTTTCGCGGGCCAGCTTTTTGACCAGCTCTGCGTCAAAATCGTTCGCTTCATGGGGATGAAATCCCACTGTGGCAAATATATGTGGATGCTTGTGTGCCAATTCCAGCGAGGACATGGCAGTTTCCTTGTTAAAAGCAATATTTATAATGTACTCTATTCCACTTTTAAAGCATTTATTAATCAGGCTCTCCCGGTCGGAATCATAATCCGGAAGGTCCAGATGGGCATGAGTTTCAAAGAGCTTCATGATCGATTTTTTATCCTTTTTTTATGTTTGTGCCAAAGTATATCTACTTCTATATCTTGTCAAAGGGAATTTTTCAAAGACACAATTCGGAATCTCTGCTGCAATTCATATCTGATAATCATTTTAGGCTATCTCATTGGTATTCATACTTGAAATCTTTCCAGAATGGCTGTTCTGAATAGATTTACCAGGTCTTTTCTCTTTGCATTAAAGCGCTTCACAAAAAGCCGTAATTGGGGATATTTAGCTCTTATCCGAGGGCATTATAGCTGTTTGGACAAAGGATAAAAGACGGCACATCCGGCACCCGCCCTTTTGCCCTGGACTTGTCCTTAAGCCGTCTTCGACTCGAGATGACTCGAGCCCTCGAGTGAATTCGAGACGAAAACGTGTTAAAGCCAAATTGAAGGCGGAAGTGTCAAATGAGTTAGCCGACATATAAAACTAAGCTGCATATTTATACTGTTTGGTCTTAAGCAGAGCCTGATCTACGGTAAGCTTGAAACTGAGCCGAGATGGCGATCGCGGCGGTTTCTGCCCGGGTGATCAGATGCGACAAACGAATATTTGGCAGATCTTTGAGCAGGACAAATTCCTCCTCAGAAAAGCCTCCTTCCGGACCGATTATAAAGCAGAGGTCTTGCCCGGGTTCCAGGTCTTGTAACCACTGGTTTTCCTCGCGCTCCGAACACAGCACTGCCGTGTAACCCGCACTCTGAATTTCGACGAGGGCAGCTTTGAGATCAAGAGCCGGATGCACTCTTGGCAACCAAGGATTATCGCACTGTTTGATCGCGGCCAAAGCGATCTTTTCAAAGCGGGAAATAGTGTTTTTGCCCTCTTCCCGCACAGAGCGTTTGGTCTTGAGAGGAAAGAAGTCCAGCGCTCCGAGCTCCGTGCATTTTTCGAGTACCAGCTCATCATGATGGTTTTTGAGCAAGGCAAAAGCTATCGCAAAGCGAGGCCTGGGCATCTCGTGGTACTCTGTAGAAAGAATCTCGATGGACGCACTGTGCTTATCCAGCCTGAGCACCTTGGCCTCGGCCAGATAACCATTTCCGCCATTGATCAGGATCTCCTGACCCATGGCCAGGCGCTTTACCCTGGTAAGATGGTGAAATTCCCCTGCTTCCAAAATGATGCTGTTTGTCTCTTGATCCAGCTTGGGATAGTATTGCGAGGGCATGTTTAGCTAAAATAGTCTCTTAATTTTGAGAAGAATCCCCGGCCCGGTTTCAGATCGCGTTTGCTGTCGAATTCGCGCAGCTTGGTATAAAGTTCGGTCTCGTCTTTGCTAATTTTGGTAGGTGTAACCAAGATCACTTTCACGATCTCATCGCCTTTGCTATAGGTATTCAGCCCTTGAATCCCCTGCCCCTTCAGTCGAAAGAGTCTGCCGCTTTGGGTTCCGGCAGGGATCTTCATCTTGACTTTGCCAGTAAGGGTGGGCACCAATATTTCATCGCCCAAAACAGCCTGAGAGATCGAGATGGGATATTCGATAAGGATGTCATTGCCATGACGTTCAAAGAGCTCATCTTGCTTTTCATGGATCAGCACCAGGATATCCCCGCGGGTTCCGCCCCTGGGCCCGATGTTTCCCTGTCCTCTGAGCCGAATATATTGGCTTTCTTCTACTCCAGAGGGGATTTTTACGGTGATCTCCTTGACTTTGCCCATTCTGCCTTCGCCATAGCATTTGGTGCATTTGTTCTTGATGATCTTGCCTTCACCGCGACAGGATGGGCACTCTGATACGGTTTGCATCTGGCCGAAGAGGGATTGACGCACCTGGCGCACCTGGCCAGTACCCCGGCATTGGGTGCATTCTTCCACCTGCCCGTCTGCACTTCCGGTGCCATCACACTTGTCGCAAGCTTCTTTGGTGCCGATCTTGATTTTCTTTTCGGTGCCAGTGGCGATCTCTTTTAGTGATAAAGATAGCTCGATCTGCAGATCTTCTCCACGATTTGACGTTCTGGATGATCCGCCGCGAGAATTGAAGCCTCGCCCTCCAAAAAGTCCCTCAAAGATGGATGAGAAACTATCTCCAAAGATGTCGTTCAGATCGCTGCGCTGAGTGAAGTTCTCCCAGGAAAAGCCTCCAGCTCCAAATTGGTTTTCTACTCCGGCATGTCCATATTGATCATATAGTTGCCGTTTATCTTTGTCGCTGAGGATCTCATAGGCTTCACTGGCTTCTTTAAACTTTTCTTCGGCTTCTTTGTTATCGGGGTTTTTATCCGGATGAAATTGCATTGCCAGCTTGCGGTAGGCTTTCTTTATCTCTGGGGCTTCAGCGTTTTTTTCCACGCCCAGGACTTCATAATAATCTCGTTTCGCCATCTTATCTCCTGTAAAATATTCTTGATCGTAAAGCTGTCGCCTGGCCCGGCCGCAGCTACACCTTTTCTATATCAAACAGACAAACAGCTCGCCTGCGGTTTCCCAGCAGGCAAAGCTGTTTGATCTGTCATTATATGTTTTATTTATCGTCTTTATCGTCCACTACTTCAAATTCAGCATCGATGGGGCCATCATTGTGTTTGGGCTCTTCCTGCTGCTGTTGTCCGGCAAAATCATCAGGATTGAAACCTTGAGCATGAGGGTCAAAACCCGCTCCGCCTTCTTGTCCTTGTTGCTGCTGCATGTTAGCATAGATGATCTCACCTAGTTTCTGAGCTTTTTTGGACAGACTTTCTTTTATTTGATCCAATTGTTCTTTGTCGCTTACCTTGTCAAGCTGTTCTTTGGCAGTCTTCAGTTCATCCTCCAGCTCCTTGCGCTCGCTTTCAGAGAGTTTATCTCCATATTCACTCAAGCTTTTCTCGGTGCTGAAGATCAGGGTGTCCAGTTCGTTTTTGGCACTGACAAATTCCTGACGCTTCTTGTCCTCTTCAGCGTGCAATTCAGCATCTTTGATCATGCGGTCTATATCTTCGGCATTGATGCTGCCGGCACGTTCGATCTTGATGTGTTGCTCTTTACCTGTACCCTTGTCCTTGGCAGACACGTGCAGGATACCATTTGCATCGATGTCAAAGGTGACCTCAATCTGCGGCACTCCACGCTGTGCGGAGGGAATGCCCACCAGGTCGAACCTTCCCAGGCTCTTGTTATCCGGAGCCATGGGTCTTTCACCTTGCAGGACATGGATGGTTACTGCGGTTTGATTGTCTGCCGCTGTGGAAAACACCTGGCTCTTCTTTGTAGGAATAGTCGTATTTCTGGGGATGAGGGTAGTCATCATGCTACCCAGAGTCTCAATCCCTAAGGAAAGCGGGGTTACGTCCAGAAGCAGAACATCGGACACATTGTCATCACCGGAGAGGATAGCTCCCTGGATTGAGGCTCCGATGGCCACTACTTCATCCGGATTCAAGCTGCGGTTCGCCTTTTTACCGAAGAATTTCTCTACGGCTTCGCCCACAGCAGGAATCCTGGTGCTGCCGCCGACAAGCAAGACTTCCTGAATATCAGAAGGGTTGAGCTTGGCATCTTTCAGAGCTTTCTTACAGGGCTCCATAGAGCGCTCCACCAGATCACCGGTCAGACGGTTGAATTCGGCCAGGCTGAGGTCCAGATTCAGGTGTTTGGGGCCGGTGGCATCTGCTGTGATGAAAGGCAGGTTGATATTGCTCACCTGGGTGCCAGAGAGCTCAATCTTGGCCTTTTCGGCTGCTTCGCGCAGGCGTTGCAGAGCCATGGGATCCTTGGAAAGGTCTATTCCTTCCAGCTTCTGGAATTGATCCAGGATCCAGTCTATCACACGTTTATCAAAATCATCTCCACCCAGGTGAGTGTCACCATTGGTGGCCAATACTTCTACCACACCACTGGAGATGTCCAAAATCGAGATATCAAAGGTTCCGCCACCGAGGTCATACACCGCCACCTTCTGCTCTTTCTTGTTTTCCATGCCATAAGCCAAAGCAGCTGCAGTGGGCTCGTTGATGATGCGCTTTACTTCCAATCCGGCAATGCGGCCTGCGTCTTTGGTGGCTTGGCGTTGGTCGTCGTTAAAATAGGCCGGAACCGTGATCACGGCTTCGGAAACCGTGGTGCCCAGATAGGCTTCTGCGGTTTCTTTCATCTTTACCAGCACCATCGCGGCAATCTCTTGCGGGGTGAAGTTTTTGTTTTGGTTTTCAATAAATACCGCAGCTTGATTCTTTATACCAGAAATCACTTTGTACGGTACTTGTTTAATCTCTTCGCCCACTTCGCCAAAGGAGCGTCCCATAAAGCGCTTGATCGAAAAGACTGTATTTTTTGGATTGGTGACGGCCTGACGCTTTGCCAGCTGGCCCACCATCCTTTCACCTTTTTGTGTAAATCCCACTACGGAGGGGGTAGTTCTCCCACCTTCCGCGTTCGGTATTACGACGGGCTTACCGCCCTCTACTACTGCCACACATGAATTTGTGGTCCCGAGATCAATTCCTATTATTTTTCCCATTTAATCCTCCTGGGTATTCAATTTGTTGCCGTTTGAGACCGCCACACGCACCGGGCGTATCACGCGCTCATGCATTGTGTATCCATTTTGAATAATGGCGGCCACAATATTTTCATCGTATTCACTGGGAATATGAGCCAAAGCCTCGTGATATTCAGGATCAAAATCCACTCCCAAAGCTTCAATCTTCTTTATTCCCTCCTTGGCCAAAGCACCGGCCAATTGCTTCTCTATTAGTAGCATCCCTTCTACAAAGGGGGTTTTGAGATCCTCGTTATCTACTTGAGCAAGTGCACGCTCAAAATTATCCAGGACATCACAGATATGCAGTGCCAATTCTTTGGTGGCATGCCGGATCCAATCCGCCTTCTCTGAATTTGTCCGTTTGCGGTAGTTCTCAAATTCCGCCATGGTTCTGAGGTATTTGTCTTTAAAATCAATCACTTCCACAGTGACTTCAGGCTCTTTCTCTGTTTCAGGTATATCCAGCTTTTGTTCAAGTTCCGCTGTCTTCAATTCTTCGTCTTTGGGCTGCGAATGCATCGGTTTATCCTTATGTTGTTTTTTACTCATTTTTTCTCCACTTGGGCACGACCATTCCTTTCTTTGTTGTCTGTGTGATCGTATCTGTTACATCACGGATCAGAGGTATCAGCTTGCGATACTCCGTCCGAAGCGGGGTGACCACACCCAGATAGCCGGGTATGCCAAAAACTTCATATTTGCCATATATCATGGCAAAACCTTGCCACTTAGGATCGGTAAAATCCTCTCCCATCAATATGTTTACTTTGTTTTCATCGTTATTGCGCATTGAATTCAGAAGGGCGTCTTGCCGCTGAATCAAATGCATGAAATTCAGGATCGCTTCCTTGGAATCAAACTCAGGCTGCTCCAGAAAATTGACGCTGCCATCGTAATGAATGAAGAAATCACTAATTTCAATAAAAGCCTTGTGCAATTCCACCAGAAAGTTACTTAAGAGATCACTGTCATTCTGTGTGCGTTCTCTCATCTCTACCAATACGTTATTCGCTATGTCGTATATGCGCTGCCCCACCAATTCATCGTTGAGGTAACGTACCAATTTCTTCAACTGGACATCGGTGATATCGTAATCACATTTCATGATCACGGTTTTATCCAGACCGCTATCCAGGCTCATCAGGAAGAGCAACTTTTGCTCGCCGAGCGAAAACACTTCCAAACGGGAAAGATACCCGTTGGATACCTCAGGCTCTGCCACAAACGACAATTGATCCGTCTCATGAGCCAGCATTTGCATGATGTAGTGCAAGGCCCGCGGAGTATCTTTGTAATTCGTGATCAGCAACTCACGCAGAGTATCCATCCGCTCATAACTGACGTTTTTATGCTCTGTTTCGATGTACCGCAGATATCTACGGTAACCAGATATAGTGGGGATTCGCCCCGCTGAAGTATGAGGCTGAGAGATCAGGTTTTGCTTCTCCAGCTTGAGCAAATCCAATCTCAAAGTGGCTGAAGATACATCCGTGAGATACTTCTCGTTCAAAATCCGTGAGGAAACCGGCTCGCAACTCAGGATATACTCGTCTACCAATGCTCCCAAAGTGTGGAACAATCGCGCTTGATTCTTCTTCATGCTTACCGCCTCGTTATTTATTGTTAGCAGTCAAGCTCTTGATCTGCTAATCTGGAGACAAACTAATCGAGATAGCATAATTGTCAATCAAAAAGTGAGACTGCTAACTTTTGGATTAGCAGAGACTATCCAAAGCTGATCAGCTATTGAAGCTACTTTATTGATATTCATTCAAAAAAGGAGCTCAAAAGTTTTCCAAGAAAGACCAGAATTTCAGGGAAAATACTGGGCCAGAGCCTAAAAAGAAGAAGGCCATCTCTGTCAGAAAGAGACGGCCTATCAATCTATATACACAGAACTGCTATCGTCTTATGCTTTATTCCAGAAGCAAATTAGTCCGTAGCAGTGACCTTAAAGAACTTTTTCTCTGAAGTAGCGGCTTCGTTGAAGTATAGTTGATTCCCCGGAACTGTAGCATGTAGATATCCCGGACTGACAGTAAAATCAGGAGTAGTAGATGAATAGATCTTAAACAACAGTGGAATAGAGGGATAAGTCCAGCTAAGCCTAAGATCATTATTCGGCAGCAGAACGATTGTAAGATCATTCACAGGCGGCAAACCGCCCCAATGGATGCGCTCATTGGGATCAAAATCCAGATCTTCCCCTGCAAAAATACCGGTGGCATCAATCATAAAGACTTCACCTTGACCCACTGTTTTTCTTACATTATATCCGTAGCTGCCCAGAGAGATAGGGAACTCTGCTCCCACTATGCTTATCGTCTGACTGTTGTCTAAGGTAAGGTAGCAGGATCGGGCTGAGAGCAGGCCTGGAGTACCGTCCCTGAATGTACAATTCGTGAAGCTAGCGCTGGGATCCACCAAGCTGCCACTGAGGACCTGAACTCCTAACGCGCTCATCTTCTCGAATATGCAATACCTTGCAGAGATAGAGCCCCGGGATTTGATCAGATATGTGATGAAGCCACTTATGGAGCCAATCTGAGCAGGAGAGCCAGCTATGCCGTGACATTCCAGGTGTCCTTCTGCCTCCACGGTAAGAGTCTTAGCAGCAGCAAGCTGTAAATATGCTCCTTCGTCCACTTCCAGATAAGCACCGGAATAAAGGCTCACGCCCATTGAAGAGCGGAGGTTCTTGTGATTCAGGTCCAGCCTTCCGGATCTGCAGTTAACGCTTCCGCTGCAGATAATTGGAGTCGATTCTAGCCTTGCTCCACTGACACTATTTATATCCAGATTATAGAATTTGCGTCCTGAAGCCATTATTATAGGAGATGGCTGCCCTGTAGGATGAGCTACTATTGTAATCTTGCCTGTCGTGGGGGCAAATGGGATGGAAGTGCTTGGGGCTTCAAACCCGGCACAGGAAATATTGTAGTTTGTATCTGCCAGAGAGTATAAAAAGGAGCTAAGGCCAAGGAGGATTTTGCTATTAACGGCAATCAGATTGCCAGTTCCCAGGTTAATACTCCCATTTAAGCTGGTGACGTAAGGTGCCGTACTACCGGACCAGCGGAAAGTACCTGTCGTAATAGTTAGGGCCGATGTCCTTGTAAATGTAGGTGTTCCCATGATTTCGACAGTTTCAGACCCGACACTTACATTTCCCACCGGGTTGAGGTTGCTGCCTATGTTCAACACACTTCCAGTTTCTACGATGATCTTGCCATAGTTTTTGTAATCTCCGTTCACGCTCAGATTGCTGCTATGAACCAGAAGCATCTCTGTATCGGAGCCGGCATTAATGTATCCCTGTACCGTTAGAGCACAGGAATTTAGGGACATATGATTAAAGTCGTTAATTATCAGATTCCCTGAGACTGCCATTGGTAAGCAGTTATTTTCGGTTTCCACAAAATAGTCAGTTTTGTCTAAAATCAGGTTTCCGAAGCTTGTATTGCTGCCCAGATTTGAGATGAAACTGTTAACAAAGTCTCCAGTAAAGCTGAAGGTGGTAGCTGTTCCCATCTGAAATACAGCCCCAGCCGATGTATAAAACGAGCCTGAAACCCTGATTTCCCCCGCAGAAAACAGGCCTATCGCAGTATCATACCAATAGAATGAGCCATTTGCCATCAAAAGGTCTGCACTATTGTCCATGATGACTTTCCCATAGATATCAATGTCATTGCCTACGCTCAAAGTGTGCCCGGAAAGTTTCAGGGTTCCGGAAAGCACGATAAGATCTCCGTAAACGTTTATATCTGATTGAAGCCTAATCTGCTCCATACGCTGTTCTGATGAATGGCCATCCTCCGAAACTCCTGTGCGGGGAAGTGCGGTATCAATCACCAGATTACCGAACCGGCTTGCTGGATTGCAGCTAATGTTCTGAAAGATCGCATTTCCTCGCTTGATTTTAAAGGTTCCTCCCGTAGGCAGGAAATCTGTTCTGGAGCAGATAAGATCGCCTGCAAGGGAAATAATGCCACCGGTGATATCGGTAGTAAGGGAATACCCGGTGTTGCCTTCCAGGATGATGCCGCAATTCGGAAAGTCCAGAACTCCTTCGCTCATGTGCACCAGGGAATTTCCACCAGAGGGCCAGGTGCTTACTCCATATCCGCCACTTACCCGCATCAGTCCGCCTAGGATGTGCAGCTCGCCCCTCAAATCAATACTCTGGCCGGAATCCTGATTGATATAAAGCGCCCCTCCTTCCACGTAGAAAATTCCTCTCAAGGCATCAGTCGGCAGATCATTAATAGTTAGGGTTCCCCCGTCCACAGTCAAGCTACCGCTGGTCCAAACATAGCTATTGCAGCTTGAAGCATTTGTTGCATCAAAATGCAGTTCCGTGTTGTTGCTAATTTCTAAGATGTTAAAATTAGCACCATTGCAAGAGACTGCCTGACCGCCATTGAAGTTTACGGTACCTGATCCGGCGTTGAAGGCTGTTACAGCAGTATAATTTATCCAGCTTCCTCCCACATAGATATTATGGTTGCCAGCCGCCATGCCTGATCCGCCTATCCAAAAATCGCCGTGCACATGTAGATCGGAAAGAAGCTGAATCTGTGCAGTAGAATTAATAATCAGGTCACTGAACCAGGTATTCGGATCGCAAGCCAGGGTTTGGATATTTCCAGAAAGGGCCAGGCTACCGTGGTCAAGCCTTACTCCGCCTCCTGAAGTAACAAAAGAGCCCATCACATGGATCTGTCGAGAGCAAGATGAGCCCAGATAACCCGCCTGCAAAGTCAGTTGACCTTGTATAGAGAGATTGTATGTGGAGTAATTAAGATAAGTTACCGTCTTGTTGCTTTGCTTGTTGATATGCAGATTATGAAAGAAGGCATTATTTGAATAATTAGCAATAAATGCGTTCCGGTCGGACTCCATCTTAACAGTACTTCCGGTAGCTTGGATAAAAGCCCCATTACAGTTAGTCCAGTTTCCAAAGCATGTAATCACGGAATTCGTAGTAGTAGTAAGGTGTGAGCCAGGGAGCCAGATTATATTGCCCCGTATCTCCATTGTCAATGGAATTTTAAAGTGCACCACTTTTGGAAGTTTAAACTGCACCACTATTTTCAACCTTTAAAGTTCTCTGACGGTGCTTTGGAGCGTAGCGGAAAAGCGCCGTCAGAAAACTTTTCACTC
>JAJBAY010000050.1 GCA_020532515.1 Candidatus Cloacimonadota bacterium
GGCTTTGAACATGAGCCCGAATCCAACTATAAAACCTGTGAAAGATTGGAAAATGTAGTCCCCACGAAAAATTGAAGTCCTTGCGGGACAGCTATATAACTACTCAAAGTGGTAAAGTTGGGTTAAAGGTTATAGAAGAACAAAAGATAGATATCGAGATGCTCTTTTCCGGTTTCCAGGATTATTCACGCAGTCTGGTCGCTGGTTTGCTGGTCGGGATATATGTCATTCTGTGGAGTCTGCTACTGATAGTGCCGGGCATCATTGCGTCTTTCTCATATAGCATGACCTTCTTTATAATGGAAGAGAATCCTCAGCTTTCCGCTGGGGAGGCCATCCAAGCCAGCAAAAGCATGATGTATGGCCATAAGTGGAGATTGTTTGAACTGATGTTTAGCTTCATCGGCTGGTGGCTGCTGTGCATAATCACTTTCGGGATCGCACTGATCTACGTGGCTCCATATTACTCTACAGCTCTTGCCATCTTCTATACAGATCTGAAACATCTTCAGCATAACCCTGTTTCGTAGCCCGGATCGTGAACCTGCAAGCCTGTATGACTAAATGCCTGAGAACAAGCCACTAAGTCTGCTGTTTTACCAGACAAAGCCTTGGCCTAGCCTGTGTCATGGGCTTGTGTTGGTCTCGCCTTAGACTCGAATTCACTCGAGAGCTCGAGTCATCTCGAGTCGAAGGTCCGTTGAAAGCGTATTGAACCCTGGAGCAAGAGCCTGGGTTCAACTCGCTTCATCACCTGGTGGCAGAGTCAAAGCTGTGGCTCAAACCCATGATTGGCAAATAGATCTTTTGCCGCTTTGTTCGAAAGAATATTAAATTATTTTTAAGCCCCAAAAACCAGAGACAAGATTATAGCCTAATCCTCTGATACAGGAAGGAATGCATCTATAAAGTGTTTCACGCTAAAGCTGCCATGAATCTTGTCTCGAAAGACTATTATGACGTCAAAACGAGTATTGTAGTTGTCAAATTGCGGATTCTGCCTACAATATTCTTGTGCTACTCTGCTGATGTGGAGCTGTTTTCTATAGTTCACATTGGCCAGAACGCTATCCATAGAGTGATAAGATCGTGTTTTTACTTCAACAAAAATTAGCTGTTGATTTTTTTCCACAATCAAATCAATTTCGCCTTGTTGGACGCGAAAGTTCTTGCAAACTACGCTATAGCCATTGCTTACCAGATAGCTTGCAGCAACATTCTCTCCTAAACGGGCCAGATCTTGTTTTGATATTTTGTCCATGCCGCAAGAAAAAGCTTGACGGATTATTTGTCAATGATATTAACGGTACCATGAATATGAAGAAACACACCGAAAGGTGGAGGGAAGTATGAAAAAAGTTATTTTAAGTGTAATCGTTGTCGTAGCGATGTTCGGATTACTGGATGCAGCGCCATTCCAGACTCTGGGTATGCTACGCACCCCGGACGCGTATGTTTTACCGCATATGGCTGCCGAATTTATGTTAGTCGGATACTACAGAGATGTTGCCAAACCGTTTGAATATGAAGGCTTCACGCCATATATGATGGCTGGGGTTGGCATTATGGACCGGGTCGAATTAGGCCTATTTGTAGGCGATAAAGTCAAGGATGAACCCTTGATGTATTTTTTAAATCTAAAAGCCAAAATCCTACGGGAGACTTTGCTCCTGCCGCAAGTGACAGTCGGTGTCGATAACATCCTGTCCCCATTGGGCAAAACGAGCATAGCAGACCTGGAGCCTGGAGATGACTTCTACTATCATCCCAGCAAAGCAGCTTATGAGATCTTATCCCCTTATATCGTAACCTCCAAGCAGGCTGTTTTGGCGGGTATGCCCTTTATGTTTAATATGGGGGTTGGTGCACATCGCTTCACCGGTCAAGTTACCCGTTCCCGCATCTTCAATGGTGTATTTGCTTCTGTCGAGCTTTCTCCTCTTCGCGATCTGGCGATACAGGGAGAATATGACGGCCATGAATTTAATGCCGGCATCAAATACAGCTGGAAGAATTGGGGCGTCAAAGTGGGCGCACAAGCTTTGGAAGACCTGATCAAGGAAAACGGATATGAAGACAACCTCCAAGTAGCCTTTGGCATCTCGTATGTTTTGGACAAGTATTCAGAAGCGAAGCGTCGTCCTGATCTTAGCTTGTATGCCAAAGATGGACACTTGGACGAACCTTACATAGTGGACTTGGGTACTGTGACGGATGAAAATGGCGTGATTATCCCGCCCACTGGTTCTGGATCACAAGTAGTGTTGATACCTCCTACTGGGAGCGGACCCAGCACGACCCTGGAGACTCCTGGCCTGACCGGCAGCGGAACTATTTCTTCTCAAGCCCAGCTCTCTCCTGAAGTACGAGACCTCTTGGAAGAGTTGCGTGCGCTTAGAGCTGAACGCGAAAAAGCCCAGAAATCACTTGATGATTTGCGCATTTGGATCGATCAGTTAAAGAGCAAGAAGAATTAAGATAGCAGTATCTTAGTAGTGAATTTTAGGAATCATACTTTCCTTGATAGACAAGTAGTGAGCCAGGGTGCAAAGCCATCCTGGCATCCTACTAATGAAAAGAAATGAAATAGTGACTAATTATACAAGAGAGAAAGAGTCTAAAGTGAGCGGTGTTATGAAAAAGTATTTAATTTTGGTTTTGCTCGTGGTCTTTTCGATAACTTGCATATCCAACCTTGTTGCCCAAACTGAAAACACAGATGAGCAACTTGTTATTGAGCAATATAAGGAAGACATCCGCGTTCAGAAGAGGCTAATCAGAGAGACTACCAAGGAATTTCTGGTTGATGAATTGCCTAACCTTATCGCGCTGGATCCCCAAGAAGCTAGTATTCGATTACAAGCTTTTAGCAATATCTTGAACTCTATGGGGGATGATGAGGTATCTTATCTTTTGGGGCACATGTATGCAAGGATAGGTGAAGATGACAAGGCTATACCTATTTTTGACTCGTTGCTCAGAACAGACCTCAATGCAGATGCACGCAAAATGCTTAATCTCGTACTGTATCACAGACTCTCTACCATGCTGGAGTCTGGAGATCGCGAGACTGCAAGAGAATTTTTAAAATATGTGATTTTTGAGTATTACAATACCGGAGAGTATTTCCCTTCCTTCCTTTATCTATATTCTGATTTGAGTGCGGATGACAGGAACTATGAAGATGTTCTGAACCTGATTTACACATACAACTTAAACCGAGAGCTTGTATTGAACACCTTGCTTCCGGCAAAACAACGAGTTTTGCAAGGCTTGGACAAGCTTGATCTGGTTTCATATTTTGACGTTCCTACTGATGAAAAATATAATGCTTTAATCTCTGTGATATACCAGATCATGACCGATCTTACTGTGCTCAATAGCGAGATCGTCTCCATGCAAGGCATGCCGTTTTTGGATTCCGTCGTGCAGGCCCATGATTTTGAAATGGCAAAGCTGAACGAGCTTAAAGATTCCCTGAATGCCTATGCCAATACGAGCATTATAGTGCGCGAAGAAATCGCTCCCGCTTTAGAAATTATAAAATCAATTAAAGCGAATCTCGCCTATTATGATAGGGTATTACAGAATTTTGACAATTTCTTGCAGCAGAACTTTCTGCGCCTGACCACTGAAGGGGATCAAGGCCGCATGGTATATACTGCAGACCTGTATTTAGATAGGCTTTACCAGACCGATCGCACCATTGCTATTTATGATGAAATGCTTGTGGATATTAATGAGCTATTGGCCAGCAATGAATTCCCAGAACATACCCAACGCTTGCTTGAAGAACGTAGCTGGGTCATGCAACAAAAGGCTGAAACTGAGCTTATGAGACAAAAGTACATGGCAGACCTGCAGTACGCCAAAGAAGAAGATCGTCTGCTATTACTGGCTATTTTGGATGAGTATCATGCCCTCAGGGATGACAATATAGAGCTTTCTTACTTGACGCATGAAATCGATGAATATGTACGCACCGAAATCCGCAGCATGGTCAGTAAGGGTCAAGAAGAGAAAATCCTTTCAGATATTACAGGTAATATCAGAGACCTCCGCAATACAAATGAACGGGATCAAGCCTTCATCAGCGGATATGAACACTATCTGAACCACATAGATTTTATCAGCCTGCACCTCAGTTATCGTGATTTGATGGCTCAATTTAATGAATATCTTAGTAATCAGACCTCTCTTACCGACGAAGAGCGCATGGCTGCACAGCAGGAATACAGGCAGAAACAATTTGCCATGATCTCCGACATAGAAAGGTTCCTTTCCGAGAATCCCAGCTTTAACGCTTTTGAACAGCCAGGTGGCGGCAATCTCGTGGGTTCTGCAGACTTGTATTATAAACTGGGAGAATTGCAGTATTATGCGTATCCCACAGACCTCCAGCCAGCCCTGACCAGCTATCGCAGAGCGATCTATCTTGACCCCAATCTGCCGGAGCGAGACTTAGCCTTATATAATGTGGCTTTTATCACCAGTGATCTCAAACGGGTGGAGATCGACCGGAATAAGATCGATTTCCTGTCCAAAGCCAGGACAGCCGATGAGCCTCCCGCCAATAGCCGTTATTCTGAGGCAAACTTCAGTGAGACCCTGGAAGCTTTAAATGAGATCGTTAGTGAATATCCTGATTCCAAAATGTATGAGGAAGCAGTATATCGTCTGGGACTCTTGTACTTCAGCTTTGCGGATGATTCCTCTACCCCTGCCCAATACCGCACTATGGCTATTGGCCAATTTGATCAGATCGTTGCCAAACCAGATAGCCCCTTATATTATGATGCTCTTTATCAGAGAGGCTGGGTACGCCTGAACAGCTTTGATGAAGATGAATTGAACCAGGCAATGAGAGACTTTTTAGAAATCCTGATAGCCTCCGAATCCGGAAAGATATCCGATCCTCAATTGGCAGCTGACTACAAGACCGATGCCATTGACAATATAGCCTATTGCCTTATTGCCTTGGACGGAAAGAACTTCAATACGCCTTCCCAGGGTGTGGAAGCAGTAAGCGTTGTGTTCGAGGATTATAAAAATGAAGAGGTTATTCGTCAGGTTGTAGATAAAGCAATCCAGCATAAGTTGGATATGGGTGTCCCAGTCCAAGCTGCGGACTTTTTATACTATCGCATTCAGAGCAATCCTCTGGCCTTGATAAACCCCATCCTTCAAGATTCGATCTTGGTGCTTTACCACAATTCCGGTCAGAGACTCAGAGAAGGTCCTAATTTGGATCAGATTACCCAAGGCATCTACCAGAAAATCATCGAGGATTACAACCACGAATCAGACTGGTACAAGGCTAACCGAAGCAAAGACATCACAAAACAAATGCAAATCGTGGATAACGCCTATGAGCAAAGAAGAATTAGGCTTTACAACAACTTTGCCCGCGAAGTAAACCTTGAAAACCTGACCACTTACCAAACTTACATGCAAGGCTATAATGCTTTTGCCAAAATACATAATGATAATTATCCAGCCTACATTGCAAATGCAGATAGCATCATGGTAAATAACTATATAGTATTGGCAGACCAAAGCCGGACTGTGGAAAACTATAAAAATGCCATCAACATGATCTATGGCTACAATGATAGCTATCCCAGAAACGCTCAATTATTTGAACTTGAGCAGCGTGCGATGGTTTATGCCAGAAACGTATATGCTGCCTTGACAGAATCGACTGAAGAACCTGCCAGCTCTGGGGACGCCGCCTACGCCATCCTCAAGAACAGCGCTGACCGCTTTGTCCTGGTCTCCAACAATGAACCTTACAGCACCCCCGAAAGACAGCGTGAGGCCTTAAATATCCTCCTGCTTTTAGGGGATATCCAGATGGGAAGAGAGAAGAACCTTGCTGCCATTCAGTTGTACACTGAGGCCCTTAAGAAACAAGAGCTGCTCTCTGATCGGGATAAATACGAGACCTATCTCAAGCTTGCCACAGTCAGTATCGCCCAAGGCTTAAATAACGAAGGCGAACAATGGCTGCGCCAGGCACTTCCCTTGGCCACTTCAGCCGGTGAAAAGGAAAGCATTCGACAAGATATCCTGGTTCAGATTCAAACGAGCTATGAGACTGCGTCCACGAGGGGAGATTACAACACCGAGGCAAAAGAACGCCTCCGCCTGGCCTCCGAGCTTGCTCCTGCTCAAAGTGCTGATATCCTGGGGCATCGTGTCGCCGCTGTGCAGGCTTATATCAATGCCCGTGCCTATCAAAAAGCGATCGACCTCCTCATGGAAATTGCTGAGACAGATACCAATATCGATGCCATCTACGCGCGCTACAAACAAGCAATAGACATAGCTGGCGAAAATGATATGATGAACAACCCCCAATTGGCAGAGAGCATTGAGCAGGAATTTATCGCTAAGTATCCTGCCAGTAACTATACCTTCCGCCTCAGGCTGGCCAAGACCAACAAGATGGCAGAGAAAAACCCTGGCGCTGCCGCTGAAGGATACCTCAATCTCTTTGAAGAAGTTCGCAATTCCAGAATTGATCCTGGCGATGTAGAGGCTTCTACTCTCTTGGCTGATGCCATTCTGATGTATTCCAGGGCGTATAACGTCAGCAAGGAATACGAGCTGCTTAACCGCTTTATTGCGCTTTATCCGCAGCACGAGAATGTTGTCCCTTATATGGAATACATGGCCAAGGGTCATCTTGACCGCAATGAAATGCCCGAGTACACCGAGCTCGCTCGCAAGATACTGCAGCGCAATCCAGACAAGAGTACTTATTACCAATATGTTGCAGATACACAATTGCAGAAGATTGCAGGAGATTTTGATACTGCTTACCTTAATGAAGACTGGGATGCAGCTTTAAGATCTCGTGATGAGTACCTTGCTGCAGAGGCTGGATACAAAAGAGAAGGCCTGAAATTTGAAAACCAGAAAGTGCACGAAGTATTCGCTACAGTTCAGAAAGAATACAATGATATCCAGCGCCGTATAACCTATTTGGCTTCCTATGACAATCGTCTGAGCGCGCTGGGGAATTCAGCAGTCTTCACCAATTCACCAGGTCAGCAGATCAGGGTGAACTCAGCCACCAGTTGGGATAGACATCTTAATGCTGGTGAACGCAGAATTCCCAGATACGAAGCTGTAATTACAGCAGAAGTAAACAAAGTCCTGGCCCTGGTAAAAGAAGCCAATGATAGCGGATACTACATCGATAATGACAGAAGAATGCGCGCCATGGATCTGATCTCCCGGCTGTATGCCCGTGGGGCAGCGGTCGTAGGCGCTCAGATCGAAAGCTATTTCCGAGAGACCTCGGAAGCTGCTGTGTACAGACGGGATTACAGGGGTCAAGCTCTTGACAATGTGATTGCACAATTTACCCAACAGCAGACTCAGTCTTATCTAAACAATGAAGTCTCCTGGCAATATGAGATCTACCGCCAGTATCATCTGGCTGGATATCAGAATGGATACAGCCGGGATGCCCGGGCTGCTCTGGAAACACGGGGTCTCTTATCTGAATACCGCAAAAAGGATTTCATCCTGGATAAAGAGTGGCAGCAAGATTTACAGCCTGCTGGCCAGACCCTGAGTTTCTCAAGCAAAATGAGCCCGAAAGGACAAAAACTGGGCAGCACGTCCATCCCCGCAGGCAACACCCTGCGTGTGAGCCGCGTGATAAAAGCAGACCCTGCCCCTGATTTTGCCTACTTGCAAGTAGTGTATCCTCTGGATATGGAAGTCACACTCAATGGCAGCCTGGTAAAATCCGCCTGGATACCCATAGACAGCCTGGAAACCGGAAAACCAATGACCACCAGATACAGCTTCATGATCCCTGGTGAGCTTTTTACCGAAGGCGATAACAACCTGCAGATTGAATTTACCAATGATAGTGCCAATGCAATCCAAATGGCGGCTAATCTCCAGACTTTGACCAATCAGCAGAGCGCCCAGGCAAATATCCCGCCTGTGCTTACCACTCTGCACAGCAATACCGGATGGAAAATAATTAAAATCGATCCTGTGACAAAGAGAGAGACCAGCTCTTTCTCCAGCCAAGCCACCGAGTGGAACATCCCTTGGAAGAACATTGAAGACATGAAAGATAATACAGCTCGCCCAATCTGGATATCTGAGCTTGAAGGCCCCACACAGAATCTGATCTTCGAGACAGATTTCATAGTGGATTCAGAATTCAAAGAAGGCATGATAAATCTTGTCGCACCGGAATCTGTAACCGTTTACCTGAATGGAACCAACATCGGAAGCGCTGAATTCGATTATGATGCAGAACCCTTCATGGTCTATCCCGGACAGGTTCCCATCCCTGCAAAAAATGTCGTTATGGGTAGAAACGTCCTTCGTTTCGAAGTAAATAACAATTCGAACTATCGAGGTTTTCTGGCTACAATCACCTATGCAAAAGCTGGCAAGGAGGAAATCCGATGAAAAAGAACCTTATTATCCTATGTACTTTGCTGCTGCTGGCATCCGCATTGTTTGCCCAGCAGGCAAATCAACAGACCACAAATCAGCCCAGGGTAAATGCCCGAGGGGTCTTTGTGGACGAAGATATAATTGAGATCAAAGTACGATCTATGGCTCCGATATCGGGGATCTACAAATCCAAATCAGATACTTTTATGCCATCCAGAAAATACCGTTTTATATTGGATGACAAAATCATGAAAGACAACAGTGAATTACTATTAAATAAATGGCTTAAGGAGTCAAAATGAAAAGCAAACATAGCATACTCGTTGTGATCGCCCTGTTAATTAGTGTAGGGTTTCTCTTCGCACAAGAGGCGGCGGCTGCCACAGCAGCTCCTACATCCGGTCATGTACCAGGTTTAATCGAAATATTTTCGAATAGCGGAATATTTGCCTACTTCATCTTAGCAAACCTACTGATCGGTCTGGCCTATGGCTTAGTCCGTTATATTCAACTTTTTGTGCGTGAAAAAATCGATGCAGAGAAGTTTTTCTTTAAGCTCAAAAACTTTGTGAAAAACGACCAGATCGATGAAGCCACCAAAATTGCTGACCAATTTAAGGGCACCACCATGGGCTTTATTTTTTGGAGCGGGCTGACTGTGTACAAAGACGTTCGTAAATCCGGTAAGAAGGGCGAAGAAGGTCGTATTGCAGTACAAAACGCTTTTGACGAAGCCGTACTACAGACCGTGCACAAACTGGATGGCGGACTGTTTTGGTTTGACACCTTAGCTCAGATCTCCACATACCTTGGTCTTCTGGGAACTATTTTTGGCTTGATTCAGGCCTTCGGGGCTCTGGGTGAACTCTCCGGTGCAGCTCAACAAAAACAGCTTACCGACGGTATCTATGTAGCTATCGGGACTACTGCTCTCGGTTTGATAGGTGCTATCCCTCTTACCTTGATCAAAGGTGGTCTGTATACCCGTGCTCAAAACCTGATTAGCAATATCGATGAGTATAGTGTAAAATTGGTAAATCATATCAACAACTTTATCAAGGAATAAGGACATGGCAGTATATCGGCCTTCCCAAGCGAGGCAACAGAGATCACAAACTGCTCCAGAGGAACCAAATCTGGTTCCCATCATGAACTTGTTTGTCACGATTATCCCATTTTTGATGCTGATGGTCGTGATCTCACAGGTGGCACTTGTGGCTTTGAATTTTACCTCGGAAGGAGGTCAAGGTGCAGCCGGTACTGGTGGAGGTGGTGGTGAATCTACAAAACAGATTGAGATTCATCTAATGCTCCTAGATAATCCAGATGCCGGACTTTTTCAGGGCATGGAAATACGCGATAAGATTGACGGCACTGAACACAAGCTACCGGTACTCGAAGAGGGAGTGTATGATTTTTACAGACTGAACAATCTTTTGATTGATCTGAAAAAACGTCATGTCGATACCTCCGAAATAGCTGTGATTGTGCACCCTGAAGTTGTGTATGATACCCTGATCCGCACTATTGACCTCTGCAAGCAAAATGGTTTCCCTACAGTGCATTATAAAAACCCCATAAACGTCTACTTCTATTAGGATTTGGGGAGGAAAAAATGAGATATAATTTAAAAACGCGCAGGCATAAGGGACGAAGAGTTGTCCGCAAAAAAGATGAACTTCAAAAAGGACTCTCTATCACTTCCCTTTTGGATGTGCTTACAATAATCTTGGTGTTTCTAATGAAGAATGTCTCCATGGAAGCAGTAAAAATTAGCGAATTGCCAGATATGAGATATCCAACCACGATAACCACAGATGCCCTGATGGAAAATCCCATGGTAACACCCGTAAAGCTTTATACAGACCGCGTTGAATTGGGGATTGACAATCTCTTCCTGGGTACACCTCAGGACCTGATTGAAAACGTTGACACACGCTCTATAATGCAAAAATTCTTTCGCAATGAGTGGAAAGCAATCCCTGAAGATAAGTGGGAAGATGCCTGCTTGATAGTTCAAGCAGATAGCAATTTACCCTGTGGTTTTATCACTGAGATTGTTCGGGTGGGCACAAACACCGGTTACCAAAATATTTACTTTGCAACCTTAGAGGATGCAGACTGGCTACGATCCTACAGTCCTGCTGCTGGTAGGTAAATGGAGATCTTATGGCAAAAATATTAAGTCTCAGATTGAACTACAAAGGTAAGTTTCTTGACTACGCCAAAGAAGGCAAAGAAATCAAGAAGAAATTTGTAATTGGTTCAAATAAATTCTTACAATGGCAGATCCTTGATCCCGCTTTTCCTGATAAACACACGCTTATCAAAAAGAAAGGCGGCGAGTATGTAATGGAATTGCCACCAGATTCACAGGTCACCTGTGAACGAGGTCGCGATACCCTGGACACACAATATCTAAAACAAAACAACCTTCTTGCCGGCAACGAGCTGGTGCTCAAAGAAGATATTCAAGGCACTCTTACTCTGGCCCCAAACTGGAGCGTGGATTTTGACTTCCGCGAACCTTGGGTGGCCGTACTGACTCCTGAAGAAAGAGCGATAGTTGCCCAATATGCCAGAAGGTCCAAACCGGACTCAGTCACAAGATTTAACCGTACGGTGATCTGGATTGTAGTCATTTTGACTGTCCTTTTCCTGGCAATCTTTGATCAGGTCTTGAGACCAGAATACAAAAGTATCCTAAATGTAGGAGATATCCTGCAAAGCCAGCAAAACGACGCTCAAAAAGTGGTGCCGGATATAACTCCCGGTGATGTAGCTACTTTCACCGAACCGGATAAATCTGTCGAAAAGAAACCCGGAACTACTACCACAAAACGTCCCGGCGGCACTACCACAGGTAGAGCCACTGGATCATCCAGCCTCACTTCAGCTCTGCAAGGCTTTGATGCAAGCGCAGTAGGTACTGCTCCAGCCTATGAAATAGCCACTGTGGCAGAAGGATTTTCTCCAGGCCGCCCCGGCGGAGGCAGAGGTTCTGGCCCTGGAATCGGTGGCAGCGGTGGTCCAGCAGGCGGCGTAGGCGCTGGATCTTCATACGATCCCGCTACAATGCCCATCTTTGGTGACTTAGGCTCGGTAGTCGGCAAAGCTCCATCCTCAGGTGGTTATACCAAAGCTCCCGAAGGCGCGCAAGGCGTGCATGTGACAGGTGATGCCAGCAAGCTCGCTCCCAGTGGAAAAGCCTGGGGAGACGTGGCCAAACAGAAAAAGGTTGCCGCCTCTTACAGTTCCAGAGGAATCAGCACTATATCTGAAGCCAGCATCGGAAGCATGGACGAAGGCTCCAGAGCCAAATTCAATCCGGTCCGCGAACAGATTCAAGCTCGTCAAAGTCAAATCGAGCAAGCCTATAGAGAAAGCCAGATTACCCAACGTGTCAGCTTTACCATCACTGTATATATCTCATCCAATGGTACGGTGAGGGAATCCGTGGTGGTACCAAATGGCAGTTATCCCGGCAGCTTTGTTGCCCAGATCAAAACCATCGTGGATAACTGGACTTTCAATGTAAGAGAAGAAATGGCCTATCGATTTACGATAAGAGCTGGAAAGTAAAAACAGTATCTAATAAGGATAAAACATACATGATAAGCCCCGGTTCGCTGGGGCTTATCTTTTTTGCCATGAAGAAACCCGAACTGCAAGCCTGGCCCCTCTCCCTATTTTGGTTCCCTCTCATGATTCTTCTCCCTTTAGCCTTAAACTTGCTTTGAATTCAGTTTGAACTCGAGTTCAAAGTCCGTCAAAGACGACTGGAACCACCGAGGAAGCAGAGAAGGACAGAAAGGGGTACCTCGCCCATTCTATCAGCTAAGCCCTTGCCAATATGCTTTGTGGCAATCTCAAACCTTGGTGCACGAGTAATGGTGACAATAACTAATGGTAGCTCATAAATGAAGCCTTAGACTGGTCTGAGGCTTTTTTCTTCTGGTTCACCTGACCTACACCAAACTTTGAGAGCTAACATAAGCTCGATTCTCAACTAAAGCACAAGCAAGATCAGAAAAGAAATGAGAGAATAGCTGATTATTCAAACTTTCTTTTCCCGCCCTGAGGCGTCTTGAAAAGGGAGCTTGCCGATTTCAAGCCCTCAGTTTTGCTGCTAATAAGGAACATCCTTCTTGACAGAAAGCTAAGTGCCCATTTTGGTGTAAATAGAATCTTGATTGTGATTTTGCACATATCGTGTATAGGCTCGTAAGTGACTATTACACAGATATTTATTGATAAGATATATTTTAGGAGTTGCCATGTTTTCCTTAATCCGGAAACGAAACGGACATATAGTAGATTTTGATCAGAGTAAGATCACTCGTGCCATCGAGAAAGCCGCCTCTGCCAGCGGAGAATTTGATTACGAGATGGCCGAAAAATTATGCTTGCGGGTGATCAACCTCGCCTTGCAGACCATCAGCGAAGATACTCCCGATGTGGAGAAGATTCAAGACCTTGTGGAAGAAGTTCTGCTGGCTTCACCATATAAGCAAACTGCCAAGGCCTTCATTATATACCGGGACCAACATGCCCGCATGCGGGAGATGGTCTCCAAAGCCGGCGTGAAGCTGATCGATCAGTATCTCGACAAGCTGGATTGGCAGGTGAATGAGAATTCAAACATGGCCTATTCACTGCAGGGGCTGAATAATTATATCGCCTCTGAAGTGAGTAAAACCTATTGGCTCAATAAGATCTATCCCCCGGAAATCCGTGAGGCACACGTATCTGGAGATCTACATATCCACGATCTGGGGCAGCTCAGTGTGTATTGCGTGGGCTGGGATCTGATGGACCTTTTGCAGACCGGTTTTTGTGGCGCTGAGGGCAAAGTGGAAAGCGCACCGGCAAAGCATTTTCGCAGCGCTTTGGGGCAAATAGTTAATTTCTTTTACACCCTGCAGGGCGAGGCAGCAGGAGCACAGGCTTTTTCCAGTTTTGACACCCTGCTCGCGCCCTTTATTTATTATGACCACCTTAATTACCAGGAAGTCAAGCAGGCTCTGCAAGAGTTTGTCTTTAATATCAATGTGCCCACGCGGGTGGGTTTTCAGACTCCCTTTACGAATATCACCATCGATCTGTTTCCGCCCAAGCTCTACAAAGATCAGCCGGTAATCATCGGTGGAAAGCCTCAGGACAAGTGCTATGCAGACTTTCAAGCTGAAATGGATATGCTGAACAAAGCCTTTTTGGAAGTGATGATCGAAGGGGACGCCAAGGGCCGGGTCTTTACCTTCCCCATCCCGACCTATAATATTACCAAGGATTTTGACTGGGAAAATCCTGCCATCGCATACCTTTGGGAAGCCACTGCCAAGTACGGCATTCCTTATTTCTCCAATTTTGTAAATAGCGATATGGATCCCAATGACGCGCGCAGCATGTGTTGCCGTCTGCGTCTGGACACTCGCAAGCTCCAGACCAGAGGAGGCGGGCTCTTTGGCGCAAATCCTCTCACCGGCTCGATAGGAGTGGTGACGCTCAATCTGCCGCGGGTGGGCTATTTGGCCGAAACTGAAGAGGACTTCTTTGCCCGTATAGAAAGAATCCTGAATCTGGCCATGTCCTCTTTGGAGATCAAACGTAAAGTGCTGGAAAGATATACTAATAGTGGCCTCTACCCCTATACCCGCTTTTATCTGAAGAGCGTCAAATCGCGCTTTGATAAGTTCTGGGAAAACCATTTTTCCACCATCGGAATCATCGGCATGAACGAAGCCTGTGAAAACTTCCTTGGCGTAAATGTAGGCTCGCAAAAAGGGCGCGATTTTGCCCTGAAAGTGATGGACTATCTACGCGCGCGTCTCATTGAATTTCAAGCTCTGACCCATAACAATTACAATCTGGAAGCCACTCCCGCAGAAGGAACCAGCTACCGGCTTGCCCTTTTGGACCGACAGAGCTATCCCGGCATCAAAAGTGCGAACGGCAAAGAGGAAACTCCTTTTTATACCAATAGCAGTCAACTGCCGGTGAACTTTTCCGATGACGTCTTTGAAGTGCTGGATTTGCAGGATGAATTGCAGACCAAATATACCGGAGGCACTGTCTTGCATATCTTTGGCGGAGAACGCCTGGAGCATTCCGAAAGCGTGAAAAACCTGGTGAAAAGCGTGTGTTCAAACTACCGCTTGCCTTATTTCACTTTTTCGCCCACCTTCAGCATCTGTCCAGAGCATGGCTATCTGGTTGGAGAACAAGCGCTCTGCCCTAGCTGTAAAAAGAATTGTGAAATCTTCTCCCGCATCGTGGGCTATTTGCGCCCTGTTTCGCAATGGAACGAAGGGAAACAAGCAGAATTTAAGCTGCGCACTACCTTCGACACCAAAAAAGAGTATCATCAGTCAAAGCACCAGGATCTTTCTCTGGCATGAAGATCGGCGGCTTTCAAAAGTTTTCCCTGCTGGACTATCCTGGGGAGCTTTCTGCCATCGTTTTTACCCAGGGCTGCAATTTCCGTTGCCCCTATTGCCACAATCCGGAATTAGTCCTGCCAGAGCTTTACTCTCCTCTGCTAAATACCGAAAAGGTGCTGCGCTTTCTCTACCGCCGCCGCAAAAAACTGAGTGCGCTGGTGGTCACAGGAGGAGAACCCACTCTGCAAGAAGATCTTGTGCCTTTTTTGAAGCTTCTCAAGGCCATGCGCTATAAGGTCAAATTGGATACCAATGGAGCGCATCCCGATGTGCTGGCTCAGGTGATCTATGCCGGAGCGGCGGATTATATCGCCATGGACATCAAAGCGCCTCTCCCCCTCTATCAGAAATTGACCCGCAGCAGAGTCAAGCAAGAAGACATCATCCGCAGCATGGAACTGATCCGGCTCAGCGGTCTTGATTATGAATTCCGCACCACTGTGGCCCCGGAAATCCTCTTTGGCGATGACCTTTTTGATATCCATCAGCTATTAAACCAAGGGGATCGATACTACATCCAGCCTTGCCACTATAGCACCACTTTGGATGATCTGAAAGGGCATGAGCTACCTGAAACAGACCTGAAACAGAATATGGAGTACCAGAGATTGCAGGATTGGGCAGAAAAACATAGGGTGAAAATCGAACTGCGGGGCTAAATTTAATGGAGAATTGAGAATGGAGAATGGAAAATTATTTAGCTCATTCCCCATTCTCAATTCTCAATTTCCAATTCTCCATTCTCAGGTTATTTTAACAAAAACAAACAAAAGGCTTTACAAAATACCCTATCCCTAAAATGTGGAATCTGAAATGTAGTTAGGAGTTACTTATGTCAGACATGGTGCGAGAAACCAGCAGCAAGGCTGCTTTAAAAGAAATGAAAGAAGATTATCTTCGTATGCTCGAAGAATCCTTTCAAAACACAGCAGAAATTAAAAAAGGCGATGTAGTCGAAGCGCCGGTGGTTAGTATTACGGACAATTATTTGATCCTAAACCTCGGTGGCAAATTCGATGCCTATGCTGAGATCAGCGAATATTCCGATGATAAAGGCACCCTCAATCTCGCGGTTGGGGACACACTCAAAGGCTATGTGATTGATCAGAACGATCAAGGCTTCGTAGTCGGCAAAAGCCTCACTAAGCAACACGTGGACAAAGAGTCCATCCGTGATGCTTTCGAAAAGAAGATTCCGGTCCAAGGCAAGGTATATTCGGTAACCAAAGGTGGATTCAACGTTGATATCCTTGGCGCCCGAGCGTTTTGTCCGGTATCGCAGATTTCGGCAAGGCCGGTCGATGACACTACCAAGTTCATCGGTCAGACCCTGGATTTTATAGTGATAGAGTGTTCGGAAAATTGTCGCAGGATCGTAGTTTCCCACCGACAATTGGCAGAGCAGGATGCCCTCGAAAAGAAAATTGAGGCGTTGTCCAAGCTTTCCGAAGGGGACGTAGTTCCCGGCAAAGTAATGCGTATGACCTCTTTTGGCGCGTTTATTGATATAGGCGGAGTCGAAGGCCTGATGCACGTTTCCGAGATTTCCTGGCAACAC
>JAJBAY010000051.1 GCA_020532515.1 Candidatus Cloacimonadota bacterium
TCTCAGGTTCAATTGCCAAAGTCTATCCAGCATCATAATCGCATTCGCTGCGTTTGAGCTGCCGCCACCCAGGCCGGAAGCGATAGGAATCCGCTTGTCCAAGTGGATTTCCACACCAGAGGCCACTTTATACTCTTTCTGTAAGTAGCTGGCAACCTTGTAAATAAGATTATTCTTGCCGTTTAGTTCAGCAACTGATGCCCACAGTATTATGGAGCCATTTTTTGTCAAAGAGTATTTGATCTTATCAAAAAGGTCAATACCGCATAACACGGTATTGACCTCATGGTAGTGATCAGGGAGCTCTGAGAGCACCTCAAGAAATAGATTTATTTTTGCGTAAGAAACGGCTAACATTCTTCTTCTGTTTCTTTGGCACTTCGTCTCCGTAATAGTAATAGTAGTAGTAATAATAATAGTAGTAATTCTGCTTACTGTAATACTTCTGCACGTAAATGCCATTTACGATGATACCATCAATCTTGGAATCGATATTCTCCATCAATTCCTTGGTACGTTTGATGATGCCCTTGTCGGTCTGTCCACAGCGGACCACGACGAAGGTCATATCTACTTTTTTAGTCAGAATCAGGGCGTCAGTCACAGCAATGATAGGCGGAGTATCAAAGAGCACAAAATCATAGCGTTTCCTGAGCTCAGATAAGAAAGTATCGAATCTGGGCGAAGAGATCAATTCTGAAGGATTAGGCGGCACAAAACCACTACTGATGATATCAAGATTCATGATTCCAGAATCTTTGACGACCTGCTCTACTGTAACTTCGGGATCGATCAAATAGTCACTGGAACCGTTTTCTTTGTTCAAACCAAACTTGACATGAATGGTAGGACGTCTCATATCCATATCCACCAATACTACTTTGGTATTCATCTGCGCCAAGGTAATGGCCAGGTTGGCGATAGTAGTGGATTTACCCTCTTTGGGACCGGATGAAGTAATCAAGAGAGTGGTGCTGCCTTCAGGCTTACGAGCCAGAATATTGGTACGTAAAGTACGGTAAGCTTCGGCAATAGGGGATTTGGGTGCATAGTGCGAAACCAATTGCTGCATCACATAGTGCATGGAGCGTGTGAGTTGTTCACGGTTTTCACCCTCTGCCTGCTCGATCATGTCGTTGAATTCTGCCAGCTTTTCTTCCGCTTCACGGATGGTGGGGATGGTGCCCATAATGGGAAGACGTACATAGTTTTCCATATCTTCGAGAGTGCGCAGCTTGTTATCCAACGAGTGGACTAAAAAAGCTGCTCCTATTCCCAAACCGAGACCGAGAATGAGGCCCACCAAAATATTCATAGAGACTTTGGGTTTGATCGGAACAGTAGGTTTTGTGGCGTAGTCTATGATTCGAACGTTGCCAATCTTGGCCTGTTCGGCGATTTTGGCATCTTCATACTTTTCCATCATAATGCCATGAATCTTACTATCCAAAAGCATATTTCGGGAAAGCCTGGCCAATTCAAGCTCGGTATTTGGCAAAGAAATGAGGCGTTTATCATACATCTGTTGAGTTTGCCCCAGGCCATCGACCCTGGTGCGGGCAAGTTCCAGATCGATTTTTGCTTGAATCATGCGGCTTATCATATCATTTCTGATCTGCATGGGATCACCGCCTGCCGAGACTGCCACGAGTTTGCGTATTTCTCGATTCAGATTGATGCGGGTATTTTCCAATTCCCGGTTTAGCAAAAGAATCTGGGGGTGATCCAAGCGGTATTCGTTTTTGGTGATGAGCTTGGTTATCAGTGCCTGAGTTTCCACCGCCTGTCTTTTAAGCTCTTCAATATACGGAGCCTTGGTCATGTTTTCAATATCCACCAAGAGGGAATCCTGCTCGCGCACTTGCCGGGTAAGAATTTCCAGAGACTTCGCATGCACGGCCTGTTCGGTAAGAGCAGCTTCCAGCATGGCTTCCACCTCTGTGGCTTGTTGTATGAGCCTGTTGGTCTCTGTGGTAAGCTCGGTGAGTTTGTTTAGGTTTTTAAATTCTCTTAAATCATTCTCAGAGGCCTGCAAGCGTCTGCTGATAGCATCCAGTTGGGTTTCCAAAAATTCGCGGATCGTAGTGTATTCCAGCCGGGCGTGCTGAGTATTCTGCTGTTGGATAGCCTCAGCTATGGCGTTTACCGAGGCCATAGCTTCCGTGGGGCTGGTTGATTCCATTCTAAGGGTGAGGATATCAGTCTCGCGTTTTGATTCTACCTGAACTCTAGCTAAACTGCTTGCAGGGTTTTCCATTGACGCAATGGGGAAAAGGTCCCAATCAGGGTACTTTTTCATGATCTCCCAAGCCAGGGTGAAAGTAGGTTTGCTTTTGATCAATTCAATCTGGTTATTGATTGAGTTTCGTCCCCCTCCTGGACTTGCGATTAGCATAAATTCTGCACCAGTTTTTTGATCTTCCAAAAGGATTCTGTTTGAAGCAGAGTATATTTTTGGCAGTCTGGCAGTATAAAATACTGTAGCTGCCAGCACGAGGACGAAGATCAATACGATCAGATAGCGATATTGCAGTAATATGCGTAAATAATCTGCGATTCTTATTTCATCTTGAAGCTGTTGATTTTGTACTTGATTTTCCACTTAAGCCTTCCTTGATTTATAATCCAGATACTATGTTATACACGCTGAGTGCGATTGCAGCTTTAGACAAGAAATCTGCAACCCGGGAAAAAGCATAGAAGATAGTTCCCGAAACTACAATGGTATCTCCTGGCTGAAGAGCGGGAATCAATTCGGTATTACCAGTCTCCAGATATTGCTTAAAATTTACCCAAAGCACTTTATCGTCTTCCGCTATAGGACGTACAATACGTATTTTAGTAAGCTTGGCATCTTCTTTGGGGCCGCCAGCCAGAGCCAGCAGGGTTAAAAAATCGGTGTCATCAGGAACCACATAAAGTCCCGGCTTGGCTACCTGGCCGAGAATGTAGGTATTCATTTTTAGTTTTTCCACACCGCTACGGGCACCATCAAAAGTGTATGCCGATATATTACTCGAAGGCGAAAAGGTAACCGTGCCTTGAGCAAATAATGATAAACTTACGCAGATCAATAGGATCGCAAACAGAATCTTCTTCACATTTTCCTCTTTTGCATTTTATGTAAAAATCCTGAGCTCGGCTTTATAGTCAAGCTCTTTCTTAGAGCAGGGTTGATATCAATCAGAATATAACCCATAACTACTGCACTATGAACATATATTCTAAAGATTCTGAACCCATATGCATCTGATGCTGCTCATCCCAATCAAAATAATCTATGCGCCAATGCAGCGCATCTCCAGACACTATAGGGTCTTCCTCAGAGGTGATAATCGGAAAGGGTATAGATAAGGGATCATCCTCTGTGGCCAGATTAAAATCTGTGTGCCAGATCAATTTCCGATCTTCATTCCAAACCAAAATCCGATAAAAGCCTGAGCCATCATCCGCCCTGTTCCACATAAAGCTCAGGTCTCTAATATCCTGCGTTGAGCCATGAGCTGGACTGATGAGATATGGTTTGGCCAAGATAGCGTAAGACACTGTATCTGAGACCGCGCTATTGCCGCTGGCGTCAAAAAGCTCCACAAAATATGAGTACCAGGTTCTTTCCACGAGAGGGCCCTGGTCCAGATAGTAGAGCCGATTAGCCTGAATCTCGCCAATTTCTGCGGGTTCAAGATCGATATCAGAAAAGCGATAGATTTTCATGTGACTGAGATCTGTATCGACCAGAGGCTCCCAAGAAATTCTCATCATCTGCCCTTCGGGAACGGTATCAATGCCGTTGTTTTCATCAGTAATTTCCACCGAAGCCCCATTGATATAAATGGGAGGATCTCCCGGATCGCCCAAATGTGGGATCAAGACAGGCCGGGTGGGAGGAGTTTTGTCTTTGCCGGAATCATCTTCACCAGCGCAGCCCGTTAGTAATATCAGTAGCAACACAATATATCCAAGGTATTTCATCTTTTCTCCTAAAACCTGACCCGTAGCCCAAGTCTATTGCTTAAGCCGATAGGATTTGTGATCAAAGCATAATCCAGGAATATGCCATATACTTTGACACTGGCTCCACAGCTGAAGCTTTTATCGTAATATCCGAGCCGTATATTTGCCCGATCATCATAATTCCAATCCAGGCCATAGTGCCTGGTTCCGCTATATATATAATCATAATCATAGGCCAGGATCAGTTTGCTTTTTAACGACGTTATGGGTTGTTCTATAGCCACACCCACCTTGGTGTTGAAAAGCACTTCATCCTTTATTTCACTGTTTGTATCCCAACTGATGGAAGTGCCGGCCACATCTTGAAAATTCATGCCAAAGTGCAGGTCTCCCAAAGATTCTTCATCAAAAATCACTGCCAAATCTGTGCGTAGCTTCAAACCCAGATCAAAGCCTGTGCCGGTGCCCAGATTGTCCATGATCTTACGCTGAATGAATTTGACATTGCCGCCCAAGCCTAGTTCAAACGGGACTTCAAAGAATTGCCAGCCCATATTCGCACCAAACTTGATGTTTTTGGAAAAGGCAAATTGGTAAAGATCATCTGTAGAGCGGAAAGTACCATCTGGTATCCCCGGCAAGTGGTAGGCTATATTATTTATTCTTTCATCGACATTGGTGCCTATCAGATATCTCTCCTCAAAACGAGGGATATCACTAACAGTTAAGCGAGTAACGTTAAAGGCGATGGATACCTCATTGGGCAAGGGTTGCACATAGCTAAGATGATCATAACTTGCCAAATTCTTATACAAAAAGGCATGCATGGCACTGACCTCAGAATCCCGAATTTGCGAAAGACCACCACTATTCCAATAAATGGCAGACCCATCGTCTGCCAAGGACGCAAAGGCTCCCCCCATTCCCAGAGCTCGAGCCCCGGAGCCGATCATCATAAAATCTCCGGCATATCTGCCAGCGTGAAGGGAGATCACCATTATACAGGTGAAAAGGCTTAGGATAATTATCTTTTTCATCTTTCTCTTCCCTATTTCAGGATTGCCATTTTCATAATTTTCTCAATTTTCTTGTTTCCCCTGCGGGCAACGACCTTATAAAAGTAAGTTCCGTTTGCGAGGAAAAATCCCTGTTCATCCCTGCAATCCCAAGCATACACAGTACGCGGATATTCGTGATATCCCACCCCAGTAGGCAGATGCCGCATTGTCTTTACTAAACGTCCACTGATGGTATATATCTTGATAAATACCTCGTCTGCCGAATCTGTGAGAATATAGGTGAAGCGGGTTCTGCCATCATTTTTGGGGTCCTCAGCATGACCGAGGACAGGATTGGGATAGTTTCCGATATTTACTATATCAAAGTGATCATTCACGATGAATTGTATTTCGCGAGTCATAAAATTGCCATTGAGATCTCGGCAATCCACTTTGAGCTCATGATTTCCTCGTCCCAAATCCAATTGATGTTTGATCGGAATCCGGTTGATATTTTCCCTGTTGACACTAATCACATAGTCACTCTCAGGGACGACATTGCCATCAAGAAATAGTTGGATAGAATTGTCTATCACATCAATACCATTGGCATCGGACAAGAGCAGTGATATCACACCATTCCCTGCTACATATCCACCCACGGTAAACTCCTGATCTTCCACATTCACATCCACTAAGGGCAGCTGCTTATCGGTATTTCTGAAGATTGCGAAAACACCTTCCCGGCTCACTTCAAAATTCACTTTGTTGGTGGATACCGATACATGTCCGCCATGCAATATCCACTTTTGATATTCATTGTTATAACGATAAATCTTGTAGCTGTTATCAGATTCATTGGCCTGTGTTCCTTCGTCTGTACTGTGGTACGAGAAAGTAAGATTCAGCCGTTTGCCACTCACAAAATATCCCAAAGAATCCACCAAGGTACTATCCAGTAGTTTGATCTCATAGGGCGTGGAATACTGATTTTCCCCGGTTAGGTCAGGATACTGCATCAGTATTGGCCTCACATCCGGTTGATTGATTGGCAAGATCTGAGCTAACCCATTTAAGGCAATTCCAGCAGTACCTGAACTCACAAAACCAGGTGGAACTTCACAGACAAGATTGTTGTCTATACTTTGGATGCTGGCTCCAGAGGAATCCACGCTGTAATAGTTCATCGGCACAGTGATCGAGATATAGTTGTCGAAATTATCAAAGAAATGCCACTCTGTAAAAGTCCTTGTTGTATTAACCCTGGCCTCCAGGGCAAGGTAGCCATTGGGCATATTTTGTAGATCAATCACATCCCAGCGTTCTTCATTCACCTCCAAAGGCGCAAAATCCTGGGTGGAAAAAAGCGAGTAAGAATTTGCGTTATTAACTTTTGCATACAATTTCAGATCTGTGGTGATGGAAGGCGTATTGCCGATATTTACGCTCTTTACCCTCAGCTTAGGCTGACCATTCCCAGGATCAAAGACGATATCGCGCAAAAAGAGATCGGGGCCGGCTATCTGAAAAGTCTCTATGGGAGATTGATAGCGCATGCTGTCCGCTGTAGTGAAGTAATACTTGAAATAAAGTTCCTTGCTGGTTGCAAACTTTCTCAATTTTTGGGTGGTAATCCAGATGCTGTTATCTTCCTGACTCATCTGCATGGGCAAATCCACCCAGGTAGTTTGAACCACGCCGGCTTGGTTCGTCGTGCTATCTGTACGCACCGAACAATGCATCTTTATTATCGTATCCATACTAAAAACCTTGGCGCTAAAACCAGTGGAATCTGCAAAGCTTGGCAAACTCGGAAGGTATTCGTAATGTTGGATTGCTGGACGTCCCACTCCAAAAAAGCTGCGTCCTACATATTCTTTGGTGGGAGAATAACCAGCCACGAGAATGCTACGGGTATAGTTTGTCGTTGTGGCAGGAAGGACGTATGTAGCATTATACTCTCCATTTATCACTGGCAGATCATAAGGCACGTTTTTGACGATCTCATTTGAGTCCATAATATATAGTCTGGCCGCAGAAACATCCGAGGGAAACTCTGCCCGGACCCGGAGAGTATCTCCTGCAGCAGGATTTGTATTTAGCACATTGACAGCCTGATCTAAAATAGGTTTGTTCAGCTTGATCAGCGGATCTCCGATATACGCAGATCCATCCGTCAAGGCCTTGCGCGCAGCCGATGAATTTGTAGTGGTGTAATACCTGGCCAAGGCATAAAGATAGGCCTCTCCCAGATTGTCAAAATCGTGAGAAAACGCTGCTTCATTAAAAGCCAGCCCCCAATCTTCATCCTGATACAAATAGCCGAGACCTGTGAAACCCAAGGCCGCTATTGCCCCTTTGTTGGGCGTGTTTACCAATGTTTCGGAGATCGAATTCGCCCCGTTTGTATCAAAGGCTGCCGCATAACAAGCCAGAGACAAAAAGACCGGATAAGCCTGATTGTTCAGCGTGGCCACATCATTGAAGTTAAAGAGGTTATAGTCTGCCCAGACCCGTCCCCCACCATGACCCATAAACTGCACATATTGAGTACCGCTATTGATGGCATCCTTGAGATTAAAAGTACCGCCAAAATAACCCGGGCTTACAGTTTGAGCGGAAGTATATACTCTTTTGACCCTATAGTCTCGGGGTACGCAACGTCGGCGGATGCGTTCAGACTGTTGGGAAAACAAGTCAGTTGCATCGTTAATTTTACCGCCGGAGGCAAAGGTTAAATTACTATTCCATAATCTGTTTGTGAGCAGGTTTTCACGATATGACTGAGCTTTGAGGGCGTAATCCATAATCTGCTCTGAAGTCCAGATACATACTCTGGACACTGTGATATCCGGCATAGTATCTTCACCCACAATGCAGCCATACCAAGTGTCACTGGCGGTAGCGCCGTGTTTATAAGTCCAGGTTTTCTTGACCGGGATCACATTGTACATACGGCTGGGGCTATTGTCTCGGGTATCCGCTATTCCTTCTCCCAACAGCATTACATGAGATAGCTGGGGTGCGCTCCAATTGTTGTAAGCATATTTCAGAAAGTCTTTTATCGCCTCTGCGGAAACAATGCCGCTATTGAACTCATCATATACGTCCTGTAAATCCACAATCTTCACCACATGACCTTCAGCTTGCCAGATGTCGGAAAGCAGCAAAGTGCCTTCAGCTTGCACAAACTCGCGAGGAGTGATCACGATCATATTAGCCGCGTGCATAGGATTGCGCAGGTCTGAGGGAATATTCAGCCGCATCTGCAGAGGCACTTTTTTGGAGCCTTCTTCCACGGCATAATAGCGAACCGCTTGAGAGGATACGACATCTTGCAGGCTCACCGTCCAGGGTGCATCCCCACCCACATTAAAAGGTTCTATCTGCAAACTGGTAAACTTGCTGGAGCCAATCTTATATACAGAGACGTTCGGAGAGGAAAATCCCTCCAGATTAAATTGAAACAATCCATTGGGACGATCCTTGGGCTTGCTGAATTTCATAAAGTCTTGATTTGTCTTGTACTGGCGCCAGTAAGTAACTTCTATGTAATCCAAAAGCACCTGCTCTCTATCGCCGGATTCCGTATTGCCAGATAAGCTGATATAGAGATTATTCGTCCCGTGCCTAAGAAAGGAATTTGAGATCGGGTCTTGATTGTAAAAGATCTTTTCCGTTTGTCCCTTCCAGCTGTGGCTATTCACCATAGCCTGATTCAAGCGGATAGATGCATCATGATCATACTCGCCTGCCCCAAGGTTTTCTTTGTAAGTAAGTCCTTGCAGCACGATCTTTGCGGCTGCTTTACGGACCACAGTATCTATGGGGTATTGCAGTTCAATGGGCACAATTTCCAGATTGGGAGCAGTGATCTTATTCCAAAACCAAAGATCTTCCCGATAAAAATCTGGATTGATAGAGCTCCAGCCCAGTCCCAGCTTATCACTTACGAGTTGCTTTTCAAAGTGCACGGTCTCTTCATAAGCATCCGCAAGAATGTACTGCAAAGGGTTGCTATTAACGAGTCCACCATTTTCCACCACCATCCGCGCACCCAAACCATCTTTGAGCCCCAAGGTATAAACGTTCTCTGCGGTATAATCATCGTAATAAGTAGTATCTCCATAGTGACGGTCGCCGAAGAACTCAAAGTAATCTCCATTATCAAAACTACCGTCATTTTCTCCTGCAAAATAGATGGGGATCTGCCCATATTCATCGCTGAGCTCCAGATATCTGGGATCCACATTATCGATATCCCAACCCATCTCTACGCCCAGGGAATCTGTCATTAGAGCTATGAAATCCTTTAGCTTCTGGTAGCCAACTTTGTAAATCCCTTCACTATCTACGATAAACTGAATCTCAGAAATCTGATTGGTAGAATTCCTGGGAGACTCATAAGTATCAGCCTTTTCCTTGGGCTTGCGCCAGGATTTTGAGCTAAGATTATTGATGAAGAACTTATCGGCCGTTGGGTCCAGAGGATTTTTGCTGAGCTGCCAATCTGGACTACCACTTTTACTGCCACTAATGGACACTGCTATTTCAATCTCATTGTGCACTGTAAGCTGATGATTTGCAGCAGAGTATTGGAAGGGATATACTCTCACACTCACAAAGCGGCGATTTCCGATAAAAGCGGGCTCGGATACTGTAACTATTTGAGTCGGGTACAAGCTGGATTTGCTATAAGCAGCATAATCCTTTTCATAGCTATAGCTTACTTCACCATCATTTACATTCATGCTGGCTACTGGGCCGATCTTGATGTCCCGCAAGCTCTGCGTTGCACTAGAAAGCACCCGGGCCGTAGCCTGCCCATCAATGGGTATTGCCACCGCCACAGAAAATACTTTCAGCTGAGGATAGCCCTCTTCGGAGCTAAACGAGCCTTCATCCATTATGATCTGATGATATTTTTCATTCTCAATCTTGGTTTCTTCCAATTCATAATCCGGAAGGATAAACTTCAGGGTAAGCGCATCACTGCTTTCGCTGATCAGGCTGATGGGATTGCCAAAGATAAGTATCGGCAATGCCAACAAAATAGCACATATATATAGTCTCATAATTTCTCCATTACGGTAGAACGTTTTTTCTAAGGCCAATGTCTTTGCGATACACATTATCAGGAAAATCTATGCTTTTGATATCACGATAAACTGCTGTTTTGGCTTTTTCCAGAGTATCCGCCATGTTTGTCACGGTCAAGACTCTGCCACCAGAGCTGATCAAACCGCTCCGGCCGCTTTGTACTCCGGAAAAGAATACTTTTGAATTCAGCTGGGGAATGTGGATTTTTATCCCCTTTTTGTAAGCAGATGGATAGCCTGGCGCAGCCAATACCACTGCCACTGCTGTCTTATTAATCCATTCAAGCTGCAGCTCTTTCATCCTGCCTTCGGTGATTGCCAGGCAGAGCTCCATAAAATCGGTCTTGAGAAGTGGCAACAGTGCCTGCGTCTCAGGATCGCCAAAGCGGCAGTTAAACTCCACCACCCTTGGTCCCTGAGCTGTAATCATCAGTCCCAGATACAAAATCCCTTCATAGGGGCAGCCGAGCTCTCTCATCGCTTTCAGGACAGGTGCGAGGATCTTGTCCTCGATCTCCTGGCGGTATTTTTCCGCTTCAGGAACTGGGCATACAGCGCCCATCCCACCGGTATTGGGGCCTCTATCTTGATCATAGAGCTGCTTGTAATCTTGAGCAAAAAGACTGGTCTGAAAAGCATCTTTATCGCAAAAAGCAAAGAGAGATACCTCCCAACCCTGCAAATATTCTTCAGCCAATACTCCACTTTCACCTGCACTTTGTCTAAACAAACTGGCGCAAGCCTGAATGGCCTCGGGCTCATTTGAACAGATTATTACTCCTTTTCCTGCTGCCAGTCCATCAGCTTTGAGCACGATGGGATAGCTGCATTTTGCCAAGAATTCCCTGGCCTGTGATTCGTCCCTGAGCAGGCTATAACCAGCCGTGGGGATCTGATTTGCCAGCATTAGCTGCTTGGCAAAAGCTTTTGAAGTTTCCAGTCTGCCAGCGTCTTGCGAAGGGGCTAGCACCCTGATTCCCTCTGCTCTGAGCAGGTCGGAAAGTCCGTCTTTGATCGGCTGTTCTGGTCCAATAAAGACCATATCCACTTTCTCGGCATGACAAAATTGGACAATCTCATCCTGTCCCGCCAGCAGAAGACAGCGGAAAACCTCAGCCATACCAGCATTGCCGGGGCTTACGATGATTTCTTTTGTCTTTGAGCTGCGGCTAAACGCATCCGCTATCGCGTGTTCACGTCCGCCACTTCCTATTATCAGTACTTTCAAAAGTCTGTATCCCGTAATAGATTTATTAACAATATGATGCCAGCTTCTGCAGCCTTGTGTCTCACGCTTTCACGGTCGCCACGCAAATACATTTGCACATGCTTATATTTATCACATACGGCAAAAGCAAAATGCACCGTTCCCACCGGCTTGTCTTTGCTGCCACCATCTGGTCCGGCAATGCCTGTAATAGCTATCGCCACATCGCTGTGGAATAGTTTTTGCACTCCCCTGGCCATAGCCAAAGCAGTTTCCGGACTCACCGCGCCATGCGCTTCGATGGTATCCACACCAAGCAGTTCCTCTTTGATGCGGTTTGCGTAACTCACAACTCCGCCCAATAGCGCTTCGGAGGCTCCGGGAATAGTAGCGATATAAGCTTGTAAAAGTCCGGCGGTGCAAGATTCCGCCACGGCCAGCGTGAGCTGTTTTTCTCGCAAAAGCTTTAGTAAGACATTGGCTGGAGTGTCGCCATCTGTGCCCCAGATTTGCCCTCCAATCTTAGCCATGATCTGCGCCTCGGCTTTGTCTCTGGATTTTGCATCAGTTCCGGCAATCTTCAAATCCAATCTTCCTGTCTGCGGGAGCCAGGCCAGGTTCACGCCCTTGGGTAATTCCTGCTCCGAAAGCATCTCTGCCAAAGCAGATTCAGACACTCCAAAGCAGTGCAAGGTTCTCTGAATAATCGCTTCAACCCCAGGATAGGCCTGCGCCAGGATCTTGCGGATATGGGTGTCAAAATTGTGCTTCATTTCCAGGGGAACGCCCTGCAGGGCAAAAAAGTTCTTGTTCCCCTCTTGAAAATGCAAAGACGGAGCTGTTCCACGTTGATTATCAAGGGCAATAAATCCCTCTGGCACCATGGCTTGGGAGCGGTTTGAATTGGGAATACTAATGTTCTGGGGGGCATACCTTTGCTTTATTTTAGTCCAAATCTCTTCATCAAAAATCAGATCTTTGCCAAAATATGCCGCGAATGCAGCTCTGCTGATATCATCTTCGGTGGGGCCCAAGCCCCCTGTGCAAAGCACGACGTCATATCGCGTCCAGAAATGATCCAGGGCTTCTACGATGGCTTCTGTTTCGTCCTTGATGGCGATGGCCTCGCTCACCTCAAAACCCATCAGAGCCAGCTCGGAGCCCATCCAGGCAAGATTCGTATTTACCGTCTTGCCCAAGAGTATCTCATTGCCGATACTGATAATAGCGCAGCGAATAATCATATTTAATAAGACTTTGCAAAGACCACGCGCTGCGAGGAAGGCTTACTGCAACAAATGCATTTGCCCTCTTCTGCTTTCGCATCAAAGGGAATGCAGCGAATAGTGACTTTGAGATCGTTTTTTATCTGCTCTTCGCAGGCTGTGTCCCCACACCAATGAGCGAGGGCAAAACCGCCATGAATCTCCGGTTGATCTTGATTTTTGGGAGTGTAATAGCGGTAAAATTCGTCTTTATCGTCGATCTTAATGGTATTAGCCTGTCTGAACTCCAGAGCTCTTTGGTAATAAACATCTTGCATTTCTTTAAGATTTTGCTGCACATAAGCTTTCAGTTCAGCTAATGGAACGCTCTGTTTATCTCTGGGCTCTTTATCGCGTCTTGCCACCATCACAGCTTCGGAAGCGATATCTCTGGGGCCAATTTCCACACGCAGGGGTATACCTTTTTTGATCCAATACCAATTGCGTTCACTGCCAGTGAGATCGCGCTCATCCAGCTCGGTATAAAGGCGCATATCTTCAAAATATTCTTTATGAAAGAGAGCCTCAACCTTCTTACAATAGGCTAGCACCTCTGCTTTTTCCTCTTCATTACGGTAGATGGGGATCAAAGCTATATGGGAAGGGGCAATTTTGGGCGGCAAAACCAGGCCATCGTCATCGCTATGCGCCATGATCAGAGCCCCGATTAAACGGGTAGATACACCCCAAGAGGTAGTCCAGGCGTATTCCAGCCCACCTTCTCTGCTTTGAAACTTGATCTCAGAAGCTTTGGCAAAATTTTGTCCTAAAAAATGCGAAGTGCCAGATTGTAAAGCTTTCTTATCCTGCATCATAGCTTCGATGCAATAGGTATTTACCGCTCCGGGGAATTTCTCGCCTTCGGTCTTTTCACCTTTGATCACCGGAATTGCCAAATACTCAGCCGCAAAATCTGCATATACATCCAGCATTTTGCGGGTCTCCAGCATGGCATCATCTTGGCTTTCATGCACAGTGTGCCCTTCCTGCCAGAGGAATTCTGAGGTTCTCAGGAAGAGCCGGGTACGCATTTCCCAGCGCACGATATTGGCCCATTGATTGATCAAAAGCGGCAGATCACGATAGGAATTTACCCACCGGGCAAAGGAAGAACCGATGATAGTTTCACTGGTAGGGCGCACGATCAAGGGCTCGGTAAGCTCTCCGGCCACCTTGAGTCCTCCGTGACCATCATCTTCCAAACGCGAGTGAGTCACCACAGCGCATTCTTTGGCAAAGCCTTCCACGTGCTCAGCTTCTTTCTCAAAAAAACTTTTCGGGATGAAAATGGGGAAGTAAGCGTTACGATGCCCTGTGTCTCTAAACATCTGGTCCAGCGCTTTTTGGATATTCTCCCAAATCGCATAACCCCAGGGTTTTATCACCATGCATCCGCGTACATCGCTATTTTCAGCCAGATCAGCTGCCTTGATCACTTGTTGGTACCACTCCGCATAATTCTGCTCGCGAGTGGGCTCTATCGCGGTCCTTATCTTTTTACTCATCAATTCTCCATGCATTTTTAGCTATGTGTTCCAATCTTGAGCAAGGGCAGTTTCTGTCAATAATCTTTCCCTCTAAACTCTATTAAACTCAGGTTCCGCAGCACTTTTTCTCTTGTTTGGAATTTGAAAAAAATGGATATGAGGTGATAACTACCTATAAACGTGTCAGATAGCTGGATTGGCTTATGTTGAGATATTTCCACTGCTTGCTCAGCATCAAAGCCAGAAAAGTGCGCCTTGCCTGCTTTCCCAACGCTCTCGCTTCTAAGCTGTCTTCGACTCGAGTTCACTTGAATATTCGAGTCACCTCGAGTCGAAGACAGCTTAGAAGCGAAACAAAACATCAAGGAAGGGTTCTGGTTTTATACAGGGTACTGCTATTTATTTCGGATTATTTCGAAATCTTGTTCTGTCAGACTTGGGTTCAGATCCCTTTCATGACCAGCGCTTCCCAGGGTTTTTTCAAGTTGTAGTTCATCACCAAACGCTTTTTACCCAAAAGATTGTCCGGCACTCTGTCTGCATATTCATCCAAAACGAGATAGGTATCAAAGCTGAGGCTCGCTTGCTTTGCCACCTCTTCCACGATCCTGATTCCTGCCTCCACCAAAGCCTGTTCGGTGTACTGCATGAGATTGGTATTGCAGATCAGTTCATGCACCTTGAGACGGGAAGAAAACTCCAACATGTCTATCATGACCAGTATTTCGGGGACAGTGCTGGTAAAAGGCCGGGAGGTATTTACTACCAAACGCGTGTGATAACCTCGGTTTTTTATGGGATCTTCAAAGCGTCCTAAAGCTCTGCAACCGGAAGGATCGCCGCCTACATCCAGGATCACCAGACGGCTGCTGTCTTCGATCGCGCCTTTCACCCGGGGCGATATCATCGGTAAATCAGCATGGGAAAATTGCCCCTCGGGGGCTATCACTTCAATGCCTTCCTGGGCAAATTCATCGCGCACGTCGCGGCTTCTAAAATAGGGGTTTACCACGTCCAGATCCGACAGGGATACGTTCTTGCCTTCAGCTTTCAAGCTGCGGGCCAGATGTATGCTGTATTCGCTTTTCCCGCTGCCATAGGCACCGATTATTATATACATATTCATATTTCAACTCTCTGTTTTCTAAGTTCTTGGATGATTTCATGATAATCCAGACAAAAGGCATGCGCAAGCTTTTTGATCGCATCATGGTGTTTTTTGCTGTCTTCATCATAGATGGCAATGGTCGTCATGCCGGCAGCCTGAGCCGCTTGCACGCCGGTTAGGGTGTCTTCGATCGCTATACATTCAGCGGGCATAAGACCCAGGTCTTTGGCACAGTTCAGATATATGTCTGGGAAGGGCTTGCCCAAGACATCCGCATCTCCGGTGGAAAACGCATCAAAATAGTCCCATACCGTGTTGAACGTTAGTGAGCTACGCGCCAGTTCATAAGAATTGCTAGTAGCCAAACCCAATTTCAGTCCCGCAGCTTTGATCCGCGGGAGCAATTCTGCCACACCATCCTTGAGCATTACAGAATTGGCATAATGCTCCGCTACCATCTCAGTCCAGATCTTCATGATCTGGGCGTTAGTTTCCTTAAGCGCAAAACGCGTACGGAAATACTCTGCTGTCTGGATGAAACTATTGCCCGAAGGCAGATTGTCAAAGAGATCTTCCGGCACAGCTACGCCACGAGAGCTGAGAAATTCTTCATCTACTTCTCGCCATAAACCCATGGAATCTATCAAAGTGCCGTCAAGATCGAATATTATCGCTTTTATCTTCATAAATAATTGGAGCGGGAAACGGGGGTCGAACCCGCGACTTCAACCTTGGCAAGGTTGCGCTCTACCACTGAGCTATTCCCGCTAATAATATGGTACCAGAGGCCGGACTTGAACCGGCAC
>JAJBAY010000052.1 GCA_020532515.1 Candidatus Cloacimonadota bacterium
AAACTAAACTCCCAAGTTCCAGAACCAAGAACTCCCGCACCAAGAACCCAGAACAATACAAACTAAACTCCCAAGTTCCAGAACCAAGAACTCCCGCACCAAGAACCAAAAACTCCCCTTTTCAAACAAACTCCTTGACTCCAATAATTGCTGCAATATCGTGGCATAAACTGAACTGGTGGATTGTAACTTGCATGATAACTATCTTTATAGACCATAAATTAGAACGCTTTGCCAAAGAAATACGATACAGCTTTGACTTTATTTTTCATAGCTTAGGGCTATCGCACCGTTATGAAAGTGACGCGGAAGAGCTGAAACCAAATGATATCGTGGTGCTGTATAGCTTTAGCGAGCCGGATGAAGCCCAGATCAAATCTCTGGCCAAACATGTGGCCACGATCTTTATCACTTGTGATGTAAAGCTATATGAACCTAATGGACTGAATTCCGAGAGCCTGAGGAGATACATGAAGGAGGAAAAACTCCTCTACCCCACCCGCATCATCAGCACCCGCAGTTTCAATAATATTGCGGAAAACTACATTGATGAAGAGATCAGCGGCGGGAAGATCAATTTTGATCTGGTGGGCAATATCTTTTATCATCTGGCAGGACTGGAGCGCAGCTATTATCCCTCTCATGAGGGCAACCAGCGCTTTGACGACGAGCAGAGTGCATTCTATACCTATCGCCATATCCCCGCTGTGGACAGCCTCTTGTGGCTACTGGAATCTATGCTCAAAGAGCATGCGCAAAATAAAAAGATTCCTCTGGCCCAAAAGTGCAAGTGGCCGGAAGCGCAATGTATGGCGGTGCTGCTTTCGCACACGGTGGACGATCTGCAAAAGTGGGATCTCTCCTCGCTGGTACTCTCGGTGGCGGATGATTTTTACCTGCTCTTTACTTTAAAGATTCAGCAGTGGCTTCACACCTTGTGGGGCAAATTGCAGTACCTCTTTACGAATTACGAATTGTATTGGAATTTCGATGAATTTCAGGAACTGGAGAGGGAAAATGACTGCCACTCCACCTTCTATCTGGGCACCGACAAATGCGAGGATCTGGATTACGGTTTGGAAGATGCAGATTTGCAGGAAGAGATCGCACAGATTTTGGCACGTGGAAACGATATCGGGCTGCTGCTGCCCAATGACAAGATCAGCCGGGATCAGATGCTCAGCCGCAAACAGGTGATGTTGCATCAATTAGCCCGGGAGCAGATTGGAGTGCGGCAAATGGATTATAACAGTAATCTGGAAATCCGCATTTTGCATGAGAAGATTCATCCTCTGTATAGTCAGAGTTCGGCCTTCAAGGATTCCCCAGGCTTTTATGATGGTACCACTTTGCCTTTTCATCCCTGGTTGGGCGGAAAAGCCAGCTATTTATTGCTCCCTACTACCTATCGCGATCAATACCTTAGAGTCAATAAACACAAGATCCTGGCTTTGGACGATGCCAAGGCTCAGATCAAGAACTATTTCATGCAAATCCTACGCACGCATGGCATCTTTTCCCTGGATTTCTCGCTGGCTTCTTATAACGACATTCATTACTGTCACAAACTTTACGCCTATATTCTGGCTTTGATCAAATCCCAAAGCACCTGGACCACCACGGCCAAAGAACTGAGCCTGTGGTGGGAAAAACGTAGCCGGGTAACGGTGGAAAATGATGAGTATGCGATTAACGTATATTTTGATGATGATATCGATCACTTCTGCCTGCAAGTGCATAGCGAAACCAAGATCTATGAAGTGCAGGGCATGAAGGCCAAAATCGATAAAAACATCATCCGCTTTGCCAATGTCAAGGCCGGAGATGCCGCTACTCTGAGGTTTCAAAAGGCATGAAAAAGAAAATCCTGCATCTGCAGCTCCTGCCACTAATGAGCGGGGTACAAAGATTTTCACTGCATCTTTTGGATGGCTTACCGCTTGATGATTATGAGATTTGGGTGGCCTGTAAGCCCGGTGGCGAATTCGTCGATGAAATCCACAAGCGAGGCTGGAACTTTATCGCTCTTCCCAGCTTCCGGCATCCGGTTTCCCCTTGGGATAAAGTTACTTTTTTGCATTTGCTCTGGCTAATACAGCGGCATAAATTCGACATCGTGCATACTAATTCATCCAAACCGGGGCTCCTGGGACGGATAGCAGCCACAATCTGCAGGGTTCCGCTGGTAGTGCATACCGCACATGGCACAGCCTATTTGCCGCATCAGACTGCACTGGTGCATTGGTCTTATATACAGCTTGAGAAATTGGCCAATCGCTTTTGCGACAAAGTGATATACGTGAATAACTGTGACCGGCTCAAGGCGATCGAACTGGGCGTGGTTCCTCCCGAAAAAGCCCTGACCATCTACAACGCCATGAAAGAAGAGCCTGTGGCAAATGTACGCGAGAGCGCTGCAGACACTATCACCATAGGCAGCACTCTCAGATTTTCCGAGCAGAAGAATGTGCTGAGATTGATCCCTGCCCTGTGCAAGGCTGCCCGCCAAAGTGATAAGCTGAAGTTTATCATCCTGGGTGATGGGACACATTTACAGCTCTGCCGCAGCATCGTAGCCTCGTACCGGCTCAGTGACAGAATCCTGCTCCCGGGTTGGGATTCCGATGTAGCGCCCTGGCTGAAACTCTTTGACGTCTTCATCCTTTATTCCCGCTGGGAAGCCATGCCCTTCAGCATCATCGAGGCCATGTATGCGGGCTTGCCGGTAATCGGATCCACCATACCCTCCATCGCGGAATTCGTGAATGATGAAGTGGGTTGGCTGCTAGCTTTGGACGATGAAGAGGCTCTGATTTCTACCCTGATTTCCCTCCCTGAACATCCTGATATTATTAGAGACAAAGGCAAAAAGGCCTTAGCCTGGGTAAAGCAGATCAGCAATTATCCTAGCATGATAGCAGCCTACCGCGATGTGTATGAGGGCAGGCGATGATCTGGTACATAGTACTGGCAGCTCTCATCATTCAGGTTTTGACCCATCTCTTGATGCCGCTCAATCTGCGCTTTTCCCGCTTGCATGGGATCTTGGCCCTACCCGGTGAGCGCCGCATTCACGAAACCAGCATTCCCGAAGCTGGCGGCCTCAGCTTTGCCCTGCCCATCATCCTGATGCAGTTCATCTTTGCTGTGGCCTTCCGGCATAGCGAAATGGGACGGCTCTTTTTTGAGCTGGCTGCGGTGGGGGTTTTGGCCCTTACTTTTGGTCTTTTGGACGATCGCTTTGAGAGCCGGCCCAGCAGTAAATTCATCGGTCAAATAGTCATAGGCGTGATCATGTACGTAATCGGTTACCGGGTGCTGTTTTTGACCAATCCGCTGGGTTCGCATTTCATCCTGGGCTGGATCTCCTTCCCAGTAACGGTGCTGTGGTATGTAATGGTGATCAATGCGATCAATTTCATCGATGGCCTGGATGGCCTCGCCACAGGAATAGCTGCGATCGTCAGCATTGTATTGCTCGTGGTAGGCATCCGTGAACAAAACTTTCTGGTGATCAGCCTGTCTGCCTTTTTACTGAGTGGAACCCTGGCTTTTTTATTCTACAATTTTCATCCTGCCAAGATCTTTTTGGGAGAGACGGGGACGCAATTTATCGCACTGAATATTGCGGCTATATCTACCGCTGGCTCTGCCCAATTCAAAGGCATCACCTCCCTGACCATGATGATCCCCTTGGTGGCATTGGGCATCCCTTTGCTGGACGTTTTCTTGGCGGTCTTTAGGAGGATTCGTTTTGGCAATATCTTTACTGCAGACAAGCTTCATATCCATCATGCCATGTTGGATTTTGGCCTTTCTCAACGCACGATTTCGTTGATCGTGTATTTTATCACTTTGCTGTTTGGCCTCATCGCCATCGGCTTTTCCTATACTGACAAGAAGGTCTTACTCACTCTGCTGATGACTCTTCTGGCTCTAATCGTAATAATTGCGTACATCTTAATGCGCAGGGAGCGTAACAAATGAAACATATTCTTTGTATTGTGATGATCCTGGCCTCGGCCTTGCTGGGCGGCCAAAACTGGCAAGTTATAAACAACGTCACCCACGTCCATGACATCGAAAAGAGTGGAGATACCATATACTTCTCCAGCTGGGGTGGAGTGGTAAAAATTCAGGGAGATGACGCTTTGCCCTTTAGCGAAATGCAACAAGTGCAGCAGATTAGCACCGGCGACGGCTTGGTCTCGAATGACATCCGCAATCTCGCTTTGATAGATGTTACCCAAAGTCTGTGGATGGGCTCCGGTTACGATGGCATCAGCATCCTCAACGCAGCAGGCATGCAAGCTCTGGGCAGCGATCTGGGCTTGCCTTCCTCCCGGGTGTACAAGATTATCGAATCCGAAAACTACATCCTGGTAGCCACCGCATTAGGTTTAGCAGTATATTACTATCTGCCTGGAGTCAATTTCCCCTTGATTTTGGAACAGTATGACAGCTTTACCACCTCCGGCGCGCTGCCCAATAACAACATTACGGATATGCTGCTGAATAGCAACCGACAACTCTTTTTGGCACATGACTCGGGAGTGAGCTATGTGCATCTGGACTCTTTAGCCATCAATTCCGCCTGGCATTCATTGAGCTCCGGATCTTCAGGCTCTGGAAATTTCCTTCCTATAGATAGAGGTTACAAACTCAGCGCGAATGATACTAAGATCGCTGTCGCCAGCTCTAAAAAAGTCTATTATCACGATCTTGATTTCACAAATCCAGCCTGGCAATCCATCACTACAGTTTTTGGGAATGAGACCAAGGATATTTCCGCTGTGCATATAGATTCCGAAGACCGGCTCTGGATCGCTTATGGTCTGTGGAATGAGAGTTTATTGAACTACAGCAATGTTAATGATACCCTGCTTACCAGGGTCGATCTGACCGATCTGGTGGCCACGCATTGGATGCGGGATGAGGCAAGTTTGGGGCACAATGTGATCACCCAGATCAAAGAATTGGAAGGCGAACTCTACATTTGCACCTGGGGCGATGGCATTGCCAAATACCGGCAGGGAAACTGGGAATACTTCAATCCCAATAGCATAGCCTTTCCCAAGATCACTCAGAGTGCAGCGGATCAAAACAACGCCTTATGGTTTTGCAGCGGCATAGAAAGGAAAGAAGTGGTGCGCAAAGGCACCCTGGGGGTGAGTTCGCTGAAGGATGGGCATTGGACCAGCTATCAGACTCATAATAGCCGGTTGCATTCCAATAATATTCTCACCCTGGCAGTAGATTCGCGTAATCGCAAGTGGTTTGGCGCCTGGGATTCAAATTATGAAGCCAGCGGAAACCATTACGGCTTGACTATCTATGATGATGCCGACGAAAGCTGGCTCTGGCTCACTCGCCGTGGAGTAGCAGAATGGGATGAGGAAACAGGTGATTGGGGAGATTGGGTTCCAGACTCACCCCGGCTGCTTACCAGCACTATCGCAGGCATTCACAGGGATCTGCATGATAATATGCTGGTGCTTTGTTACGATGGTGGGGTCAGCGTGTTTGACCGGGAAGATAATCTGATCGGCGAATTCCGTGTACCCGATAGCGTTAATCAACACCTGTATTGCGCCTATCATAATGGCCGGCAATACTTTTTCGGCACTCTGCGGGATGTTGGGCTCTTAATCTGGAATGATGACAGCATCCCTGTAACAGGTGGCGAACATTGGGTCACTCAGATCGTGCCAGAGCTGAGGGGCGGAACCGTCTTTGGCGTAGCCAGTGTAGAAACTCCCTATAGCGGTTGGCAACACTTTATCGCCTCCTCCACAGGGCTTTACATGTGGGATGAGCAAAATTGGTATAAGTATGGCGTGTATATCAAACGCCAGATTTACAATTTTGCAGCCAGTCAATGGGAAAACGAAACCCTGTATTATGTGGATGAGGAACGTCTTTTTGGCAGTATCCAGACTGTACCCAATGCGATCTATGGTGATCCTTTTGGCAAGATCTGGATCGGAAGTCTGGATAATGGCATGAGTATGTATGACGCTCGCCGGGAACGCTTTACCAATTACTATCAAGGCAATTCTCCCCTGCTGTCAAATCAGATCATCTCCTTTGGTTATGACCCCTTGGGAGGAAGGCTCCTGATCGGTAGCTCGGAAGGCTTGAATACCCTGTCCATAGGCAGGACTGTGAAGCCTGAAACCTCCCTGCAGCAGCTCAAGGCCTATCCCAATCCCTTTAAACCAAATGGCCAGAATACGGTCCAGATCGTAAACCATCCTCCAGATAGCATGCCCATTGGCAAAAACCACTGCCATATCTATTCCGCCTCCGGGGATTTGGTAATCAAACTAAAAGAAAACAATTACTCCCGTTTTGAATGGGATGGACGCAACAAAGCCGGCAAATTGGTCTCCAGCGGCATCTACTACTTCGTGGTTACAGACCAGGATGGCGCAGCCAAGCGCGGCAAGATCGCAGTATTGAGATAACAGCAATATGAACACAGAATACCTGATAGCGGATAGTTTAAAGCTGGCGGCTACTTTCCAGTATCCCTCCTCTGGAGCTATCCTCTGCGATGCCAAACTCCTGAAACTCTATCCTGAATATTTCGCAGGCGATAAACTTCTGCCTACTTTAGCTTTGAAGGCCGGCGAAAAAGATAAGAACCTCAATCAATGCCTCAAAATCTATGAATTCCTCTCGGAGCATAAGATCGGCAGGCAGGATACGATTCATGTCTTTGGCGGCGGCACCATCAGCGATCTGGCTGCCTATGCAGTGTCCACCTTCAAACGCGGCTGCCGCTTGATCTTGTATCCCACTACCTTACTGGGCATGGTCGATGCTGCCATCGGTGGAAAGACTGGCATCAATCATCTGGGTTACAAAAACTATCTGGGCAGCTTTTATCCGGCCGAGCGGATCATCATCCATACCTCTTTTTTGAAAAGCCTGCCGAAAGCAGAACTGCGCCAGGGCTATGCAGAGATGCTGAAGTATTCTCTTTTAAGCGAGGATTTGGTGCTGCCTGATTTTGGTAGTCCAGAAATGCTGGAAGACGAAATGATCCTGAGCTTCGCCGAATATAAAATGCAGATCTGTGCAATAGACCCTTACGACCAGAGAGAGCGCTTGCTGCTGAATTTCGGACATAGCTTCGGCCATGCCTTGGAAGCAGCCAGCCAGTATAAGATCAAGCATGGGGATGCGATAGTCCTGGGGATGAATATTGCCTGTGACTTTAGCTTTCAGGAGGGCTTGATAGAGGAAGAGGAGTGGAATGCCTACCGGGATTGGCTGAGTGAGTATCCCATTCCGGCCGCTGCTCTACGGTTTGTAGATGAAACTCCAATGGAGAACATGATGCCTTTCATGTTGCAGGATAAGAAAAACGGGCAAGGATTGAGACTGATACTGCCCAGCAAAGACGGTATCAAAGTGGTGGAGTTGGAATTCGACCCGCGTGCTGCCGGATTAGATTGCCAGACTGCTGGATTCGATACGTCTCGTGTCGAACAAGGCTGAAGGCCTTGATGAAAGGGAAGTAGGCTTGGAAAGAGGAGTGACTGTGGAAAAGGAAATAGCCCTGAAAAAGAGAGCGCGTCCCGCGCTCTGCAGAAGAGACGTCTGCAATCCTGCAGCGGCCGGCTGAAGCCAGCGCTACGGGGTAGAGGTTTTAGTAATATGCAAAAAGGACCTGGGAACCTGCCGCTTTGGGCTTTAGTGGCAGCGCTGCTAACCCTGAATCTGATCCCCATAGGAAGCAGCAGCTCCAATAGTCTCAGCAGCAGCAAGCTGGCTACTTTCAGGCTGGATTATCTGGTACATTCATTTACCTTTTTGGCTTATGCCTGGCTCTGGGTTTGGGGTAAGATCAAAGGTTACCAGTGGTTTGCACACTTCGAATTGCCCATCTACATCGCCATAGTCTTGCTCTCCGCTTTTGTCTTTGAATACGCCCAGCTCTTGGTGCCCTGGCGAACTTTCAATCCGATGGATTTATACTACAATCTCATCGGCGCCAGCCTGGCTATAATATTCATCTTGATCAGCCATTTTACCAGTAGAGAGAGGAGTTAAGGGCTGACTATTGCACGCAGGATTCTGCTCCGCTTGAGGCAAGCTCTACTGACTGGATCGTAAGTCCAGTCGCCAAAGCCCACATCAAGTCTATACCCACATTGATACACCCGTCCTCAGGCAAAAAGTATTTAGAATGCAGTGCCTGATCACTACCACTGCCCAGCCAATACATCAATCCTGGATAGATAGAAGTGAAAAAGCCAAAATCCTCTCCGGTCATCTGGGTTTCCGCTGGGGTAAATTCATAGCCCAGTTCTGTACAATAGCATTTTAGCCGCTCTACCAGAGCCGCGTCGTTGACCACAGGATCAAAAGAACCCAAGAACTTTAGCTCCATTTCCGCCTGACTCTTGGCCGCAGCGAGCCCGGCATGGGTTTGGATGAGTTCACTTACTCTGTGCTTGGTCTCTACATTCAGAGTGCGATGGGTACCCTGCAAGAGGCATTCATCCGCGATGATATTGCGGATTTTGCCCGCAGTCATTTTGCCTACGTGAAAGATCACCCGCTCAGTTTTTTTAAGGTCTTCGATCGCAGGCTGGATACTGCTAAAGAAATCCAGCGCAGAGGTCAGGGCGTTTATCCCCTTCTCCGGAAAGGCCACATGCGCAGCTTTGCCGATAAATTTCAGATCAAATTCCTGCGGAATGCCAAAGAAGATTCCTGCTTTTGAACTCACTGTGCCCACTGGCATATCGCTACCCACATGCAAGGCAAAGGCGGATGATATGGGGTATCTTTGCAGTATCCCTTCAGCCAGAATGCTTTCGGCACCACCCTCGCCCTCTTCGGCGGGTTGGAAAAGGAAAAGTAGATTGCATTTGGGACGCATGATCCACACTCTCTGGATCAGCCCCATCAGCACTGCCATATGCACATCGTGCCCACAGGCGTGCATCATGCCCTCATGTTCGGAGGCAAAGTCACAGCCGGTTTGTTCATCCGAAGGCAGAGCGTCCATATCCGCCCGAAAGAGCTGAAAGTCATCACCCTCAGCGCCTGCTGCATAGACCACCAGGATGCCGTTGGACTGCGAAAATTCGATGATTTCAAAAAGCTCTTTGACTCCGCGGGTAGAGGTCAGTGCTTGCAGATATTTCAGGATCAAAGCCTTGGTTTTGTGTTCCTGATAAGCTATTTCAGGTATTTTGTGCAGCTCGTGACGCAAGGAAATGGGATCAAACATAGCTTTAGCCGATCTTCCCTGCTTGCAAAGCGTGGGCGTACATGATATTCACAGCGTTTGCAGCGGCACCGATGCGGACATTATGCCCCACATTCCAAAAAGTAAGCGAATACCCATCCACACCCTGGCGCAGGCGGCATACGTGTGAGGCATTTGAAGTTCCCAGCCCCAGCGGAGTGATGAAGCTATTCTCATGGTAATTGATGGCATCGGCCTGGCTGAGCATTTTCGCAGCATGCTTCAGATCAAGTTCCCGCTCAAATTCGGCATAGACGGATAGAGAGTGGCCATAGATCACCGGCACCCGCACTGCAGTTGCACTGATGCCTATATCTTCCCTACCCAATATTTTGAGGGTCTCCTGATGCATCTTTTCTTCTTCGGCGCTATAGCCTGAATCCAAAAACACACCAATTTGCGGGATTACATTCAGATCAATCAGCTCTGGATATATGCCCTTGAGTTTTGAGCCGCTACGTTGTTTTTCCAAAGTCTCGATCCCACCGTGTCCACTTCCAGAAACCGCCTGGTAAGTGGAGACTATCACTTTTTTCAAACGATATTCCTTATCGAGAATGGCAAGAGGCAAGACCATCTGGATGGTGGAGCAATTTGGATTGGCCACGATGCCTTGATATCCCCGCAGCAGATCTGCATTGATCTGAGGCACGATCAAAGGGATGGCAGGATCCTGGCGAAAAGCGGAGGAATTGTCTATAATGACTTCGCTGCTTTGCAGGGCGGCTGGCGCATAGGCATTGGCTATTCCGCCTCCAGCGGAGAAAAATACATAGTCATAGTGCTTGCTCAAAGATTGTTCGCTAAGCTCTTGCACCACAGTGGGGTTATCGAGGTAATACAGCACTTGGCCTCGTGATTTTGCGCTGGCATACAAATCCAGCTCTTGGGGCCGCAAATTCAGCTCCTGTAGGCAGGTAATTATCATCCGGCCCACTTCACCGGTAGCGCCGACTATTGCTATCTTCATTTATCTAATCCTTTTTACTTGCGATATTTTAGAGAAACCCAAGTTCGGCAAACTCCAGGATTTGTCAATGTAAACTTGACGGATAGCCGCCCCTCAAAAACAATGCACTATGATAATGCGCCCCTGTAGCTCAGGGGATAGAGCAGCGGTTTCCTAAACCGTTGGTCGGAAGTTCGATTCTTCCCAGGGGCGCCATTTACAATCTTAGGAAAAAGGCAGATATATAAATGAAAGAGCAGACCCCCTCCCCCACAGGCTTTGCTGAAGCAATCATCGCTTATTACAATAAGGGATCTTTGCAAATTGCCTTGGTAACAGAGCAGATACAAGATAATTTGCAGATTATCCATCAGGATAAAAGCACCGCCAAGCTGAGCAGTAGCCGGGTGATTTTAGCTACGGATGCGCGCTTTGCTGCGGAGCCTGAAAGCTTGGTTTCTTTTGGGGAAAAAGTGCAAACTGTAAGTCCTGTGCTGCCGGCTATTCCGCCTGCAGGGCTATCCTTTGTTGATCTGCTGAAACAGGAGCAGGTGCACGAGGATGCCGCCAAATTTGCTCTGCTTTTTGCCCTAAAAGCTCACGCTGAACGTTACTATCAAAAACATGAGCTCTTTTTTCAGCGGAGTAGCGAAGAGCAAGAGAGCTTTCTGCTTTTGCAGGTAGCCCGTGAGGAGCGGCAGGAGTATTTGCAGCGCGTAGCGGACTATATAGATGATCCCGCCAACTCTTTGCAGAATAGCGATAAACTGCAATTGGTGAGCGAGCTCAGAGAAATCTTGCTGGGAGAGAAAGTCGATGATCTATATAAGCTCTTACTAAGACACAAGGCCGAACCTGTGGATTTGATCGTCCGGCTGCGGGCCCGTTTGGGAGACTGCCTGGATACGGCAGATCCCGCTTTGGATGCATCGGGTTTGCCCATTGCTTTTTATGTTGATTACCCCAGAGCCCAGCTTAAAATCGATGATCTCCCCACAGCCGAGCACAGTGCCTTTTGCATCGATGATGAGGACAGCCTGGATTTTGATGACGCGATCAGTCTTCAGGATACTTTAGAAGGCTATCGTCTGGGCATTCACGTGAGCAATCTGGCTTTGCATCTGGATGCTGAGCAGGCACTATTTGACCTGGCCAGGCAGCGGGTATCTTCTTTGTATTTAGCTTCCGGCACCATTCCCATGCTGCCACCGGAGTTTTCCCAAGCCCAATTTTCCCTGGTTCAGGGTCAGGAAAAACCTGTGCTCAGCCTTTATACAGATTTCGATGCGGAACTGCGCTTAGTAAAGACCCAGATCATAGCGCAAAAGCTCAGGATCTCTGAGAATCTTTCCTACAAAGCGGTGGATAAAGATTTTGCCAAGCCCATCTTCTCTCTATTAAGCAAAATAGCGGAATGCCTCAAAACGCAGCGCGATCCCGAAGAAAGAGCCGAAGGCAGACGCTATGTGTATAATTTTAGCCTGAAAAAGGGCGAGCTGGTTTCCAAAAAGGTTGATTTACACAGCGATGCCCGGCAGATGATCGAAGAGCTGATGATACATTACAACCGCAGCCTGGCTCAATACGCCAAGACCCAGCATCTGCCCCTGCTCTTTCGCAATATCACCCGCCTGGGGAGCGTAGAGTATGAGAATCAGCAAAGTTCTGCTTTTCTGGATACCACAGCCGGATATCACCCCGGGATCGGCACTGATGCCTATCTGCATGCCACCAGCCCCATCCGTAGATTTGTGGATTTGATTAACCAAATGCAGATACAAAACCATCTAACCCACGGGCAAACCTGCTTTACTGAGGATGCTCTGCAAAGCATGATCCCGGATATCGAAAAGAGAATTCACTTGATCAGAGCCACAGTGCAAAAATCTGAACGCTATTGGATGCTGAAATATATCGAACAAGGCAAGCTGCACCAACCCCTGGAAGGCATCCTGCGGGCAGTGGTCTGGGGGCAATACCGGGTGGAGGTTTTGCCTTGGGGCAAACAGATCCTGCTCAGCCTGGATGTGGCTCCGCCAGAATATTTCACTTTTGTAGCCTACAAGGTGGATTGGGAGAAGATGGTGCTGAAGGCGGATTTGATAGAATAGGGAGAGTGGGGGGTTTAGAAAGTTGAGAAGGTTTAGAGGGAACAGGCAATGCAGAGGAGCTTTTCGAAAGGTTTAGAAGTTTATCGTTTTAGGGTTTTAAGGTTTTGGAGTTTTATCGTATGATTGGACTCCGTTCCGGTTAAACACAAACTGGAAGTTTTAGGGTTTTAGAGTTAGAAGAATTCCTCCATTTATCATGAAAATCTGATTTTGAGTTCAAAGCCAAGACTCCCTTACCCCATTTGTTGCCGTGGAGATGCCGTGCATATACCAGGGCAAAATGCTCTCATCTCCACGCCATCTCTACTATAAGCTATATAGAAAGACCGCTGCAAGACTTAGCCCGCCTTTCGCCAGCGACCACTAGCGGGCTATATCTTTACAAAAATTATGGGGCAGGACCTTGTTGGTCATGCCCCATATCTTAGGCTTTGTGATGCTGGAAAAGCTCCTTAAAAAGTAAGCTTTAAGGCATCCTATAGTTATTTGATCCTATTTCATCAGCATCATTTTGCGAGTTTCGCTATGATTATCTGTGCTCAGGCGATAGAAGTAGAGACCGCTGGTAACTGTTTGGCCACTATTATCGGTGCCATTCCAGACCAAGCTGGTTCTGCCAAAGGGTGCTGCGCCGTCGAAAAGAGACTTCACCAGCTGGCCTTTGACATTGTAGATCTCTAGTTTGGCATTGCCATTAGCAGGCATATCGAAGCTGATATTGGTTTCAGGGTTGAAAGGATTGGGGTAGTTTTGACTCAGCATACTGGTAATCTGGGGTGCGGTGACATCAGTATTTGAGGTACCGGTATCAGGGCCGAATTCAATCTGCATTTCCATAAACATCACAGCTCCACCATCATTGACAGAGTGAGCAGGCGGTGCTACTGCATTGGCACCCCAAGTATAATCATTGTAAAACATGAAGCCGATCTTGCCAACTTTATAACCCTCGGGAGTGGTTCCGGTGGTGATTACTTTATCAGCCGGATATACCCACATGGGTTTGAGGTTTGCAAATGCAGGTATCTCTACTTTATTCAGCACGATGGGTTCGCTCCAATTATAACCATTGTCATTACTGGTGGCAATATAGACTTCAGGAGTATTGGCGTAAGCAACCAGTTCGGGATAAGAATCCGGGAATTTATTGTAGAGCTGAGCGCGATAAGAATCCTGCCAGACTGCTACCATCAGGCCATCATCATTGGGCTCGCTTACTTTGATGTTGTTGCAATGGAAAGCCATGCTGCCATCATGGAGTTCAGCATCCCAGTGCGGGAAGGGCCAGATTTTTTCCGGAGTAAGATAGAGCTGGCCATCTGAGGCCGGAGCATACTCTGGTACGCCCCAAGAAGCTTCTACATCCCAAGGGGTAAAAGCTTGATTGTGGGTGTCCGTAGGATCTTTCTGAGGATAGATTTCTCTGATCACAGATTGCTGAGTAGCGGTATCATAGATCACGGCTTTCACAGTTTGGTATCCATCATAATATCCACCAGTATCCACCGTAACGGTGAAAAGGGCAGGGAAAATGATCTTGCCAGTGCTGGAGGTAACCGCATTCAAGTGGCTGGAATCAACTATGCCCCAGCGCAAGTTTTCGTCTGCATAAGGCACGTCACCCTCACCTACAAAGTAACCGGTGCCACCGGGCTGTCCTGGAGGATTCCAGGTAGGAATGTTGGCATAGCTTGACACGCGGCTCCAGGTGCCTGCACCGTAATTCGGGCAAATAAAGATATCCATATTGGGCTCTTCAATATGGTCCACTCCAGGTTCAGCAGTAGCGGCAAAATGATAACCGACATAATAGACATTGCCCAGATTATCGGTGGTGAGAGCATGGAAAGGACGGCGCCACACATTATCGTGGTTCCATTGGTCCATTTCGGGGATAGAGGTATGGCTCCACACCAGATCTACTCCATTTTCAATCATATCCTCATTGAAATCTGCATAAGCAAGGTAGAGATTCTCACTGGGCTTTACATCAGTATTGTGAGACACAAAATTACGATTTGCCACATACACTCTGCGCATGCCATTGACAGGAGAGGGGCCGATCTGAATGGTAGGCCAGATGAATTCATTGTCGAGTGAGGGATTACCAACGCCAGGGGTTATAGTGATGGGATTGTCCACAATCACTTGAATTTCATTGAAAAGACCGGACAAATCATACATAAAGGCATCGGAAGTGAATTGGACTTCGAGTTCGGCATCGGCATCGGCATTGGCATGCCAAGCATACAAGGGCTTTCCGCTGACGGGGTCCACTCCCAGAGTGGAATAACCTTCATTGTTTGTAACCTGGCTAATCTCATTTATGTTGCTAATCTGACCAGCAGCATTGAGATGCGCGTAAAATGTACGACGTGCGCCAGCAGCGGTCCTTTTACCATGGAAAGTCATGAAATATCCGCCCCCAGCAAGGGGAATATTCCGGATGGGAATGCCATTATAGCTTCCAATCATGTAGTCGTAGTAACTCTCCAACAAAACTGTGGGAGTTTTGGTGAAGCTATAGTCGGGCAGATAGCGATTAGAGCTAATTAGTTTACCCTGTCCAGGGGATTCAAGAGCTATCTTGGCATGATCAGGCTGCATCTGTTTGGCATTCACAGAGATGATCACGAAAGATAGGCATAATACGAGTAAGAGAACTTTTTTCATTGTTCCTCCAGTTATTTTATTCATTGTTAGGTTCAACGGTTGGTGTAAATGCCAAGTCATGGCTTTACGACTATTCAAGAACATTGTGAGCTTTCGCTTCTTGTAATTTATAATTAATCATATAACTAAGTACAGCATTTCTTAGTTTGCTTTTGTAGTCAAGCCTTTTTTAACTGCTCAGGCAGTTTTCAATCCGTGAGCCTGTAATTGAAGGATGGGCAAAAGAAAATTGAGAAGGTTAAGAACCTCGAGAATCAAGATGCAAGGATTTGGAACATTCGGATATAACTGGTTCTAAAATTATGGGGCACAACCTTGTGGTCGTGCCCCATATCTTAGGCTTTGTGATGCCTGGGAAAGCTACTTTGTAGCTAAGCGTCAAGGCATCCTATAGTTATTTGATCCTATTTCATCAGCATCATTTTGCGAGTTTCGCTATGATTATCTGTGCTCAGGCGATAGAAGTAGAGACCGCTGGTAACTGTTTGGCCACTATTATCGGTGCCA
>JAJBAY010000053.1 GCA_020532515.1 Candidatus Cloacimonadota bacterium
CGGGACAGCCCAAAGAATGTTCGATCCCGAAAAAACACAGGAGAAACACAATGCCAGACAAAACTATTATCTGCCGTGACTGTAACAAAGAGTTCATATTCACCGAAGGTGAACAGGAATTCTACCAAGAAAAAGGCCTTCAGAATGAGCCTCAGCGTTGCCCCGATTGCCGGAAGCAAAAGAAAGCTGAGTATAATCGCAGAAGATTTAATCAGTAAACCACAAACTTAACAAAACACAGAAACCGCCTCAACAGGGGCGGTTTCTGCTATAAACTATAAACATCTTAAAAACGGGCGTACATGTTAAGGTTGGCTTTTACCGGTACGCATCGACAGAAAACAGCAGATCATGCGTGCCACACACCGAATAAAGTCAGTGCTACAGCCGGCTAAAGCCAGCGTTACGTCCTAAGGCCAGCGTCCCGGTTAAGAAGCCTTATAAAAAGGAGATCTTGTGAAAAAATACATCATCAGCATCATGCTAATTTTAGCCGCATCAGCCCTATTCTGCGCCAAACTTGATCCCCAATTTACAGCCCGGGGAAACCCCACTTTGTATAAACAGATTCACAAGCTGGCAGAGTCAAATCTGCAAAATTTGCCTCAGGCCCAAAGACGGAACTATGCCAAGGTGCTCAAGGAACATAAGGACCTGATCATGGCTTTCCTCATTGCCTATGAGGAAGATGCAAAATTGGCAGCCACCACCCCGGCAACCATCATCTCAAATTACACTGAGATCCTGCAGCTTTTAGAGAGTGAGGGCCTGGCCTACTCACCAGAGTTTTTCCTTTCTTATGTAGCCAAACAGAGCGTGTCCGACGAACGCATCACCGCCTATCGCAAAGCTATGTTGGAAGATGGCCTTTCCCAGGCGCTTTTGATTTCCGATCCCATGCAAAGGTTCCGGGAAGTCGCAAGCTGGTGTGTAGAAAAACTCCAATTTCAACAGACCAGTGGACGCGATCAAGCCCCGCTGGATATCACCCAAAATTCCCTCACCGGACGCTGTGAAGAGATGCAAATCCTCTTTGTAGCCGCAGCCAGAACCGTGGGCATTCCCTCCAGACCGGCCAGCACCCCTTGGTGGGCGCATACGGATAATAATCATGCCTGGGCCGAGGTTTACATCGATGGTGCCTGGCATTACACTGGAGATATGGATTCCGCCTATTGGCTGGATCAGACCTGGTTTAGTGGCCTTGTGGATAAGACAGTATTGATCCTTACCGAAGGCAGCTTGCCCGCTCAGGAAGATGAGGTGCTCATCAAAGGCCGCTATGAGACGGTGATCAATTCCACCCGCAATTATGTGGGGGAGCGCACCCGCAATATCTCCCTGCGCTGTGTGGATGAGGTGGGCAATCCTATGTCATCTACTCGAGTTAGCATTATGGTTTACAATTGGGCGGCTCTGCGGCCCATCATTACCCTCAAGGCTGATGCCAAAGGCCTATTGAACTTCAGTAGCGGTAGCGGAGACTTTTATGTCTCTGCCGTTTATGGCAACAAAAAAGCCTTGCAACTGGTGAGGGCATCAGAGCAGCAGGAGCTTGAGCTTACGATCGTACTTAGTGAAAAAGAGCTGGAAACCATCGATACCATGCTGCACTATCCCGCAAATCAGAAGGACTGGCAGACCGCTCCCGAGGCTTACCGTGAAGATGTCCAAGCTCGCAAAGCCCTCTGGCAGGCTCAATTGGACGAGTGGGAAGCGAGGGTCATAGCCAGCGACCTGCAGGACAGCCTGGATGTGGCGCTAAATACCCGAGGAAACTTCCCTGCCTATCAAGCTTTTCGCGAGAAATATGCCGTGGTGGAGGATGAATTTCTACAGCTTTTGGCCAGTTCTGATCCCAAATTCCTCTGGCAGGCCGATGCCGCTCTCTTTGAGGCACTTTACCACTTTTGGCTGAGGCAGGATGCTGAGACAGTTACAGAGCTTTTTGCCCCCACGGTGCACTATGAAGAGCTGCCCGAAGCCAGGATTACCCCGCATGGTGCCGAGCTCTATCCAGCGAATTTCATCCAAGAAGGTAAGAACCCCCGCGAGCGCATGAAGAACGCCCTGCAATGGCTGAAACGGATGTATAGGATCGATGAAGACAAAGCGCTGAGCGGACTGATCAGGCTTGATCTCGCGGTTCTGCAGAAATACCTCACCTCATATCAATACCGCATTCTGGCCATCAGTGTACTCAAGGCCAATGGCATCCCGGCGGATTTCACCAGATTGCCGGATCATATCTTGGTTTATCTGGATGAAGACTGGCACTATTATAACATCAAAGAAGATGCTTTCAAGCAGGATAAGAAGCAGGCCAAAGGCAGGCTGTGCGAGATTGCCATCAACGATGAAGACGGCATTCCTGTGCCGGTCACCAGCCAGCAACTCAGCCTCTGCCAGTATGTGGAGGGGATATTTTACACGCTGAATAGCTCCTTTGAAGACCTGGGCCGTGGCCGTTTTCGCGTGCAAGTACCTGCCAATGATCTTTATATCCAGTTCGGCTATCGTGTGTCGGACAGCCAAACTGCGCTGCAACTTTATCCGCTCTCAGAAGGAACTGCCAAGTTAGATATTGTAGCCAAGAGCTATCCTCTCTCCTGGCAACCTGCCAGTGAAGAGATTCTGGCTTTATTGGAGCCGGACTTGCTTGAAAATGAAGAGCTTATTCTCCTGGGTAATTTTGATCAGGAAAACAGTCTGCGCGTGTTGCAAAAGATTATCGATGCCGAGCGCGATTATGTCTTCTTAGGTTTTGAGGAAAAAGGCTCCAGCAAGATTGCAAATTATAGGACAGACCCCCGGTGGCAGATCTATGTACGCACACATGAGATAAATGCCCTGCTCAGCATCACTCTGGCCAAGACAAAAGACGGCTGGCAGAGTTATGAAGGTATCTGGGAGAGATTGCCCTGAGCGTGGCATGGGCATCCACACCAAGGTAATCCCTCAGGTGAAAGCAATTACCGGTAAAGAACCGGTATTTACTGCTGATGAGGATGGGCTGATGATTACGATGTATCGGGATGAAACGACAATTGAGACTGTAAATGCACCTGCAAATGAGACTGTAAATGAGACTGTAAATCTGACAGATATTCAGAGTCAAATCATTGAGTTAATCAGAGAGAATAAGGATTCAACATATCAAGAGTTTGTGCAAAAGACAGGTAAGTCAAGAGCTACTATCGGTCGAATCATTAAAGAACTGACTGATGCAGGAATCCTAACCCGCATCGGTTCAGACAAAACCGGTTACTGGCAAGTTAATGATAGTTCAAGGCTGATTGATTCACTGAAAAACATAAGAGTCTCATCCTTGCTATTCCCCATCCCCAGCCTTTAATTCAGGTCTAATTCGCTTTCGAGTCGAGGACGCGCTAAAAGCAAGTTCAGGAATCAAGGAAGCCACCAGCTATCACCGTGCTTTTCTGGCTTTTGCCCAAGGCATGCGGCAAAGCTCATTTCTCCAAAGCTTTCCCCTGATTCTCTCATCTCAAAATCTGATTGACAACATAGCTGATTGTTTTATAGTAGTACCTAAGGATTTTGAGAAAGGAAGAATTATGGAAAAGTATATTATTCACGGAGCCGATATCCTCAGTTTTGACCCCGCCAGAGCCTATCTGAGCGGACATGCCCTGCAAGTGGAGAACGGCATAATTGCCAAAATCGCGCCTTACGAAGAGCTGAAAGATGAGCATTGTGAGTTCATCGATGCCAGCGGCAAGATTTTGATGCCGGGTCTCATCAATGCCCATCATCATTTTTATTCCACCTTTGTTACTGGCTTGGGCAAAGCCGCGCCTTCCAAGAGTTTCGACGAAGTATTGGAGAATCTCTGGTGGCGCTTGGATAAGAAGCTGCTGCTGCAAGACAGCTATATGAGCGCGCTGATATCTCTGCTGAATGCGATCAAAAAAGGCTGTACCACCATTATCGACCATCATGCCTCGCCTTATCATATCAGCGGTTCTCTGCATGAGGTCGCCAACGCGGTGAAGGATGCCGGCATCCGTGCCAGCCTCTGTTATGAAGTGTCGGATCGGGATGGCCTGCTCCGACGTGATGAAGGTATCTTAGAAAATGCAGACTTCATCCAAGCTTATCAAGGTGGGGATGATCCGCATCTGAGAGCGCTGTTTGGCATGCACGCCGCCTTCACTTTATCAGACGATAGTCTAAGCAAGATTTCCGCTTTGGTGAGTGAGCTGAATTGTGGCATTCACATCCATGCTGCCGAGGCGCAAAGTGATCAGGACTACAATATCAAATACTATGGCAAGCATGTGGTGGAGCGTCTCAGGGATTTTGATCTCATCAATGACAAGAGCATCCTGGCCCATGGCGTGCACCTTACTCCCAAAGAAATGATGATTGTGGCCGACCAAGGCGCGGCGATCGTGACGAATCCGCAGAGTAATCTCAACAACGCCGTAGGCATTGCTGATGTCTGCAAAATGGCTGAACTCGGGATTACAGTGGGCCTTGGAACCGATGCCATGACGGTGAATATGCTGCAGGAACTCCGCGTGGGGCTCTGGGCTCAGCACCTGAGACAGGATAATCCTAACGCCGGCTTTATGGAGATAGCCTCCACTCTGCTCTTCAACAACCCCAAAATCGCCCAAAAGTATTGGGGCGCGGGACACGGAACCTTGGTGGAAGGTGCGGTGGCAGATATGATCCTGGTGGATTACGATCCCCATACTCCGCTGAACGCTGAAAGCTGGATTGGCCATGTGATCTATGGCATTGCGGAAGCCAATGTAAGCGCTACGATCTGCGGTGGAAATATCCTGATGTGGGATGGCGAGCTGCTCTTGGGCTTTGATGAAGCTGAACTGAAAGCAGAAAGCAGAGCACTGGCCGGAGCTTTGTGGGAGAGGTTTTAGCAACCTCCCTTTAAGACACTGATCAGAAACGAGACTAAACTTTAAAGAAAGGAAGCTCAAGATGTATAAAGAAATTTACGCTAAAGCTAAGGCCTATGAGGCTGAGACAGTACGCTTTCTGATGGATATGGTGCGCATTCCCTCCTTTTCCACCAAGGAAAAGGATGTGGTTCTGGCAATCAAAAAAGAAATGGAGGCGGCAGGATTTGATGCTGTGGAAATCGATCCCCTGGGTAATGTGATCGGCCGCATCGGCAATGGTCCCAAAGTGATAGCCTTCGATGCCCATGTGGATACAGTCTATCCGGGAGAGCGTTCGCTCTGGGATTTTGATCCCTTTGACGCCCATGTGAAAGATGGCAAAGTCTGGGGACGTGGCACGGTGGATCAGGAAGGCGGCATGGCCTCTATGGTCACTGCGGGCCGCATCATCAAAGACCTGGGTCTGCAAGAAGGCTTTACCCTATACTTCACCGGCACCGTCATGGAAGAAGATTGTGACGGCCTTTGCTGGCAATACATTATCGCTGAAGACAAGATCAAACCGGAAATGGTGGTGATCACCGAGCCTACCAATATGAATATCTACCGGGGACATCGTGGCCGCATGGAAATGCAGGTGCATGTGAAAGGGCTTTCCTGTCACGGTTCTGCGCCCGAACGCGGCGATAATGCCATCTACAAAATCTCGCGCATCGCTCTGGAAATAGAGAAGTTGCATACCCGCCTGCTTGAGGATGATTTCTTGGGCAAGGGCAGCATCGCGGTCACAGAAGTATATTTCACCGGACCTTCGCAATGTGCGGTGCCGGATAGCGCACGTATTCATTTGGACCGCCGCTTGACTTGGGGCGAAACTGAAGACAGCGCAGTGGCTGAAGTCGCCGAAGCTTGCCGTCTGGCGGGTTATCCCGAAGCGGAGATCGAGGTGCTGACCTATGCGGAAGAGGCCTATACCGGCCTCGTCTATCCCACCAAGAAGTATTATCCCACCTGGGTTACACCTGCGGATTCTCCTTGGATTAAAGCGGCTGAAGCGGCTTTTGCAGGGGCACTATCTCGCGCTCCCAAAGTGGATAAATGGACCTTTTCTACCAATGGCGTGGCGATCGCTGGAATGCATGGTATCCCTTGCATAGGCCTGGGGCCGGGCAATGAAATCTATGCCCACGCACCCAATGAAGCTACTCCCATCCAGCATCTCACCGAAGCGGCTGCTTTTTATGCGGCGCTGATCTATGAGCTGAGGCCATGAGCTATTTTAGCGGCTACCGGTGCACCCGCTGTGGGCATGAATACGAGCCGGATCAGGTTACCTATCTCTGTCCGATTTGTAGCAGAACTTACCAGCCCGGTATGCCGCTGCTTGGCATTTTGGAATGTGTCTTTGACTACGCTCAGATCGCTGTGGCCTGGGAGGAATTTAGCATAGCCTTTCCATCTGCGAATCCCACCCAGAAGATCGAAGAACTCTGTGAGCTTTTTAGCCCCGTGGACAAAGAATACTATCCCAATCTGCCGGTGGGCAATACTCCCCTGATCTGCAGTCAGAGCCTGGTGGGGGAAACCCTGTATCTGAAGTTTGACGGAGTAAATCCCAGCGGCTCTTACAAAGACCGCGCTTCCAGTCTCGTGGTGGCAGAAGCCAAGCGTTTGGGCATAAAGGAGATAGTGACCGCTTCTACCGGTAATGCCGCAGCTTCCCTGTCAGCTTTATGCGCTGCTGCGGGTATCAAAGCAGTGATCTTCGCCCCGGCTAAAGCGCCTGCTGCCAAGCTGGTTCAGATCAAAATTCACAAGGCCGAACTCCATCTGGTCGATGGTACTTATGACGATGCCTTTGCTGCCGCTTTGGAATATTCCGCCACGCATGACTGTCTGAATCGCAATACCGCCTACCATCCCTTTACCATCGAAGGTAAGAAGACCGGAGGTTTGGAGCTCTATGCGCAGTTGGGAGAGCTGCCGGATTATATCTTTGTGCCCACCGGAGATGGCGTAATCCTCTGTGGTATAGCCAAGGCCTTTTATGATCTGAAAGAAGCCGGCATCACAGACCGCCTGCCCGCTCTGGTGGCAGCTCAAGTTGAAAGTTCGGATGCCATCACCAGCTATTGGGAAACCGGGGTCTATCAGGACGCCAAAAAGCCGCATACCGTGGCAGATTCGATCTCGGTTAGGACTCCCTCTGCAGCACATCTGGCTGTGAAAGCGCTCAAAGCTACCCATGGCATGGGCATCAGGGTGAGCGATGCTGAAATCCTCTCTGCGCAGAAGATGCTGGCCTCTCGCACGGGGATTTTTTGTGAACCCTCCAGTGCGGCCACTCTGGCAGCCTACTTTCAGGCCCGGGAACAAGGCTGGATTCGGGATGAAGCCAAGGTGGTGCTGATGCTTACAGGACACGGGCTCAAGGATATTGAGGCGGTGAAATTCGATGACTGAGATTGGCTATTACGACTTCCATGTGCATGTCGGCGAAAAGATTGGCGGGCATGATCTTGCGGACGGGTTTAAAGACCTCAAAAGGCTGACAGAGCGTGAGCCCAATCCTGAAAACCCGCCTCTTTTGGGCATCGGTGCCTTTGTGACCGAGCGTCCTGATGAAAGTCTCACAGATACTTATCACAGGATGCAAGAACTGGCTGCCCAGGAATTTGGCAAAGCCGTTAAGTGGCATCTCACACCCACCAAAGCTATGATAGAAGAGATCTATCCGCTTTTGGCAGGTGGAGCTGATCTGAAACTCTACACTAGCTACCGCGAGGCCGGTCTATATAGCAGTTACGAGGAAATTGAGCGGTGGATGAAGGAACTGAGCGGGCTCAAGACCAGGATCCTGCTGCATTGTGAAGATGATCTGATCCTGCAAGGAAGCTCTGAATGGCGTGACTTTCGTCAACCCTTTGACCATACCCTCAGACGTCCGGAGATAGCCGAAGACAAAGCTGTGGATTTGGTGCTGAATCTAGCTGTGAAACACCAGCACCCCGTGCATATCGTGCACGTCTCCAGCCCCGTGGCAGCTCTGTTCATCAAGGAGGCCAGACGCAGCTTTGCGGGCATCACTTGTGAGACTTCCCCGCACTATCTACTTTACTCTGAAGAGCGGCTCCGGGAAGCTAATGCGCATCGCTATCTCTGCACTCCGCCCTATCGCAAGGAAAGCTCCCGCGGGAAGCTGGTCGAGCTCCTGCAAGATGGGGTTTTTGATATTCTGGCCAGCGATCACTGCGCTTTTACTGATGAACTGAAAGACCGTTATAAGGATGATCTGCCGAATCTTCCCAAAGGTATCCCCGGGGTGGAAATTCTCTTTACTTCGATATATGAAGACCTGGTAAAACCAGGAAAGATCACCCTGGAACAACTAATTGATCTGACCCTGACCCGGCCCAAAGAGCTGATGAAAGGAGCACAAACAGCATGAAACCCGCTTTTCGTAACGACGCCTATGCCAAAGTGACCGGTGCGGCCAAATATACCGATGATTACACCTTGCCGCGGATGCTCCATGCGGTGCCTTTGCATGCCCAGACCGCCAGCGCTCGGGTCATATCCATCGATTGCTCTCTGGCTTTACAGAGTCCGGGAGTGCTCCGGATCATCCTGGCAGAAGACATCCCCGGCTCCATCAAGTTTGGGCAGATAATCAAAGACTATCCCACTTTGGCGCATAAACGCATTTGCAGCACGGGGGACGTTCTGGCTTTGGTCGTGGCCGAAAGCAGGGCTCAGGCTCTCGCGGCATTGCCTCTGATCAAGGTTCAGCTTGAAGAGCTACCAGCAATCTTCGATCCCGAGCAGGCCATGCGCAAAGATGCCGAACTGATCAATCCAGAGTATGGCTCAAATATCTGCAACTATCATCGGGTGCGCACCGGAGATATTCAAGAAGGCGAAGAGGAAGCAGAGCTCATCATCGAACAGGATTTCAGCACTTCCCGCATCGAGCATGCCTATCTGGAGCCGGAATCGGCCTTGGCTCATCTGCGTTCTGATGGAGTGATGGAAGTGATCGGCAGTATGCAGCATCCCTTTAGTACACGTCGGTTTGTGGCTTCCACATTGGGCTTCGAGCTCAAGGATGTGGAGGTGCGGACTGTCCCCATAGGTGGAGCTTTTGGCGGCAAAGATGACACCGCAGCTCTGGTCTGTGCCCGCGCTGCTCTGTGTGCCTATCTGCTCAAACGTCCGGTAAAGCTCACTTATAACCGCGAAATGAGTATGCGTGAGAGCTATAAACGCCATCCTTACAGGATGCAATATCGGATGGGCGTGAAGAAAGATGGGAGTATTACTTTTGTGAAAGTGCGCATGGTAGCAGATGGCGGTGCCTATTGCAGCGTAACCCCATGGGTCACTTGGCGTTCCACTGTGCAATGTTGCGGCTGTTATGAAGTCCCGAATGTGCATTGTGACGTCTATGGCGTCTATACCAACAACGTGTTTTCCGGAGCCTTCCGCGGTTTTGGCTCACCTCAGGTGAATTTCGCCATAGAGCAATTGGTGGAGATCGCTGCCCATAAACTGGGTATGGATGAGATCGACTTCCGCCGCAAAAACATGGTGAAACAGGGCTCTACCACGGTCACAAATCAGGTTTTAGATACCCACAAAGTCTCACTGCAAGAGGTGATGGACAAGGTCTTGAGTGAGATAGACTATGAAACCAAACGGGCCAAGTGCAGCTTTGGCGACCCCAAACAAGACAAATGGTACGGCATTGGCTTTGCGATCTCCTATCGGGGCATGAGCCTCGGTGCGGAAGGCGTGGATTTTAACAGCGCTATTCTCAACGTGCAACCAGACGGTTCTGTGCTGTTGGAAACCGGAGTGCATGAAAACGGCCAGGGCTCCGAAAGCGCCATGATCCTGATCGCGGCTGAAGAGCTGGGACTGCCTGTAGAAAGAATCCGCTACCGCCTGCCTTCCACCTCCAACATTCCCGATGGGGGCACCACAGTCGCCTCCCGCGGCACTCTTTTGGGCGGCGGAGCTACTACCAAGGCCGCCAGAATCCTGAAAGGCATCATTGCCGAAACCCTTTTGAAAGAGTATGATCTTTCGGCAGAGCGCTTTGAAAAAGGCCAGATCCTGACCCTGGAGGGCCAGACTATCTGCACTTGGGAAAAGGCGATCGCGCTGTGTTACTCCAAGCAGGTCTATCCCTATGCCTTTGGCGTGTTTCAGGCGCCCAGAGTGAGCTGGGATGAAGAGACCGGGCACGGCGATGCCTATTTTACCTGGGTTTACGGCTGTCAGGCGGTGGAGCTGGAAGTGGATCCCAAAACCATGAAAGTCACCTTGCTGAACCTGGTGGCCGCACACGATGTAGGTAAAGCCATCAATCCCGCAATGGTAAAAGGGCAGTTTTATGGCGGTTTGGCCATGGGCGCGGGCTACGGTTTATTTGAAGAAGTACCCTTGGCAGATGGCGGAGTGATCCCCACAAACCTTCATCAATACAAGCTTATGCGCGCTACCGATCTGCCGGAAATGACGGCTATCATCGTGGAAAATCCAGACCCCACTTCTCCTTCCAAAGCCAAAGGAATCGGTGAGCCCACCTTGGAAATCACAGCTCCAGCCATCGCTAATGCCATCTATCGCGCGACGAATAAACGCTATGTTGATCAACCACTTAAGCTGAGGCCATAAGATGATTATAGTAAACGGAAATAAATACAAAATCGAGCCAGCACTACTGGATAAGAAGCTATCAGAGTGGCTGCGTGAAGACCTCTTTCTCACCGGAGTCAAGATTGGCTGCGAGATCGGAGTCTGCGGTTCCTGCACGGTTTTGGTGAATAATCAGGCCAAGCGTAGCTGTAAAATGCTGGTGAAAGACGCTGTCGGCCATGAGATTACGACTATAGAAGGCATCAGCGGAGAAGATGGCACGCTCCATCCTCTGCAACAGGCTTTTATGGATGCCGGCGCCATTCAGTGCGGTTTTTGCACCCCGGGCATGGTGCTGAGCGCTCTGGCCTTGCTTCTACAAAACCATCAGCCCACTCGCAGCGAGATCAGGCAAGCGCTGAAGGGCAATATCTGCCGCTGCACCGGCTATCAACAGATTGTGGATGCCGTCGAAATGGCCGCCCGCATTATGTATCCTAGGATTAAATGAATAAATTTAACGCCCACAAGAGGTAAACAATATGCAAGAAATAAACAAGAAACTGCAAGAGCTGTCCCTGCTAAAGCCCAACCTGCACGGCAAGGACTTCCTGCTCACCTGGGAAAACTCCCTGGACAATCTCAAAGCTGTGATGCTGGTGGCAGAAATCCTGCAATCCCTGCACAAACACAAAAAGCCCTGGCGCATCTTTGATTACGGACTGGCGATCGCCATCTTCCGGGACAATAGCACCCGCACCCGCTTTTCTTTTGCCTCCGCGGTGAATGCCTTGGGTTTGGGGCTGGCGGAACTGGATGAGGTGAAATCCCAGATCGCGCATGGTGAGACCGTGCGGGAGACTGCCACCATGATCTCCTTCCTTACCGAAGTGATTGGCATACGTGATGATATGTATCCCGGAGAGGGCCATACTTATATGAAAGAAGTGGCGGATGCCGTTTCCGAAGCTTACCAGAACGATGTTTTGGCCCAACGCCCCACGATCGTGAATCTGCAATGCGATCTGGATCATCCCACCCAGAGTATTTCCGATCTGCTCAAACTGAAGAATCATTTCGGCAGCTGGGAAGCACTCCGCGGTAAGAAGATAGCCATGAGCTGGGCCTATTCTCCTTCCTATGGCAAACCGCTATCTGTGCCCCAGGGCGTGATCAATCTCATGACCCGCTTTGGCATGGATGTGGTGCTGGCTCACCCCGAAGGCTATGACCTGCAACCGGATACCTTGACCAGTGCCGAAGCCTTTGCCAGCAAGAGTGGAGGCAGCTTTACACAGGTTCGTAGCATGCAGGAAGCCTTCCAGAATGCCGATGTGGTTTACCCAAAATCCTGGGCGCCCATGGCAGTGATGCAGCAGCGTACCGAACTCCTCAAACAGTCTGATAAACAAGGACTTGTCGATCTTGAACAGCACTGCCTCACCGAAAACAAGCGCCATCAGGACTGGGAATGCACCGAGGAGATGATGAAGCTCACTAAAGGCGGCAAGGCGCTCTATGAACACTGTTTGCCAGCCGATATCTCCGATGTGAGCTGTGCCCACGGCGAAGTCGCCAAAAGCGTATTTGAACGTTATAAACTCGATACCTATCAACAGGCGGGGTACAAACCCTTTGTGATCGCTTCCATGATCTTGAATAGCAAGGTCCAGGACGCTGCAGCCCAGCTAAAGTCTTTTCTATAATAATATTAGGAGTATCTATGCCGAAACTTATTACCAATACTGTGCCTGCGGTGATCAAAAAGAACGCCGCCCGTTGCAAAAAACATGGGATCATTTTGCCCACCCTCAGCCAGCAGATGCATCCCGAGACCATCCCGGATGAGATCAAGAATCGCATAAAAAAGATCGGACTCTGGGATATCGATCCGCTCAATCTTTTCCGCATTACCTGGAAAAACGACATGCAAACCGGAGGTTTTGGTGCCCCGAACTATCTGGAGATTCCCTCTCAGATCACGGGTGTGAAAGCCCGCATCGTGGGCCTCGTAGGTAAATACTATCCCACTGGCTCGCATAAAGTTGGCGCTGCTTATGGCTGCCTGCTCCCTCTTTTGGTGAGTGGTAATTTTGATCCTGAAATCCATAAAGCCGTGTGGCCTTCCACCGGCAATTACTGTCGTGGAGGCGCTTTTGATTGTGCGCTTTTGGATTGCACAGCGGTGGCGGTCTTGCCCGAAGGCATGAGCCAGGAACGCTTTGACTGGTTGCACAGCATCGGAGCCGAGGTCATCAAAACCCCCGGTACAGAGTCCAACGTGAAAGAGATTTACGACAAGTGCAATGAGCTCGGCCTGGACCCTAAGTATGTGATCCTGAACCACTTTGAAGAGCCCGGCAACCCATTCTGGAATTACCATGTTACAGGCTCTGCTGCCCACGAAACCTATGAGCTTCTGAAGGGCAAAAAGGGCCGCCTCAGCGCTTTTGTGAGCGCTACGGGCTCCGCCGGAACCATCGCTGCCGCAGACTTTCTGAAGACCCGCCATCCTCTGATGAAGACCGTGGCTGTGGAGGCTATGGAATGTCCCACCTTGCTCAACAACGGCTTTGGCGAACATCGCATCGAGGGCATCGGCGACAAACATGTGCCCTGGATCCATAATGTGCGAAATACCGATGCTGTGGCCGCCATCCGTGATGAGGATTGCATCCGGCTACTGCGCCTCTTCAACGAAGAAGCAGGACAGCGCTATCTGATCGAAACTGGGGTGGATCCTGCCGTGGTAGCCCAGCTTCCGCTCTTGGGCATCTCCTCCATCGGCAATATCTTAGCGGCGATCAAAACCGCCAAATACTTTGAATTGGGTGAAGAAGATATCATCGCCACCTGTTTCACGGATTCCGCCGAAATGTATGCCAGCCGCGTAGCAATGCTCAGAGAGCAGCGTGGCGAATACATTCGCCTGCAAGCTGCCGTGGACTTTGGAGTCTGCCTGGGTGCACAGACTTACGATAACTTCCTGGAGCTCAGCTATCAGGAGAGAAAGCGTATTCACAATCTGAAATACTTCACTTGGGTGGAGCAGCAAGGCCGCAGCGAAGAAGAGCTGAGACGCCAATGGGATCCCGAGTATTGGATACAGACTTTCGAGCAGAACTTTGAGGAGCTGGAGCGCGCCATTGCAGACTTCAATTCCTTATAAAGTCACCGCCATCATTCTCGCTTCAGGCCAAGGGCAGCGCTATGGCAGGCCCAAGTCTGAAGCGAGTGTGGATGGGATGCTGTTTTCGCAAAAGATCAGCGCCAGCCTCTTGGAAGCCGGCATCAGGGACATCGTTTTGGCAGATGCTGAGGAGACCGCCAGCCCACTTGACACCTTGCGTGCGGCTGTAAGCAAGCTGGAAACAAAGCCGGATTTTTACCTCGTCTTCCCCGTGGATCACCCCTTTGTGAGCTCCGAAACCATCTCTATTTTACTCGTTTCTGCCTATGAGAATCCGGATTGTGTGATCAAGCCGGAATTCAGGGGCAGCCGCGGACATCCCATCATCATCCCCTCCTCTCTGAATATCTATGCGGAAGCGGAAGCCGGCCTCAGAGAGATCATCCGCCACAGCGGGATCGCCACCGTGATCGTTCCTGTGGAAGATGCCGGCATTATGCAAAACCTTAACCATCTTCAAGATATGGAGTAAAGCAAATGGATATACAAGAGCTCATTCAAAGCCGCTACAGCGTGCGGGATTTCCGGCCAGACCCCATCCCGGAAGCTGTCCTGCAGGAGATCCTGGAAGCCGGACGCCTGGCTCCCTCTGCCCAAAACCGCCAGCCCTGGCGCTATATTGTCTTTAATAATCCGGAAGAAATCCGCATTTTGACCAAGAAAACCGGACTCATCGGCCTGAGCAATTTCTTCATCAAAGACGCTCCGGTGGTGATAGTAGCCTGCGCCGATCTGAAGAAAAACACCCGCATCAACGGCAAGGACTACTACCTCGTGGATACCGCCATCTCCTTTCAGCAGATGATCTTGACTGCCTGGCAGCACGGCATCGGCTCTTGCTGGATGGCCGCCTTTTCCGAAGCGCTCCTGGCCAAGTATCTGGGGCTCCCCAAATCCTGGAAGATCGTGGCTATCTCCCCCTTTGGCTATCCCAAAGAGGATAAAACCATGTACAGCAAGTTCCTTTCTGCGATGTCCAAAAGCAAGGATCGCCAGCCCCTGGAGCAGATCGTCCAGTACTGGAAAGCCCCGTAGTGGCGGACTCCGCTCCGCCTACAACTCCCAAACCCCGCAACTATCTTTATCCCTGCCAGCCAGATGCTTGCACATCCGACAAACAGCTATTCCGCACTCCCAACCCCAGATCTCACTCCTTCGCCGAGCTCAATTTCAACTTGCTTTTAACTCGAGCTGACTTGAGCCCTCGAGTCAACTCGAGTCCAAAGCATGTTAAAAGCAAATTGAACGCCCCAGCAGAAATAGGGGAGTGCATGCGGTAAAAAACCCTAAAATCTCCCAAGCCCCATCAGGACCCCCGT
>JAJBAY010000054.1 GCA_020532515.1 Candidatus Cloacimonadota bacterium
CATTGTACACATCGGCTCCTTTCATTTCACCTCCTGATATCTCTATCAAAAGGCTAAGTTTATTATTACACAAACTGGTGCAATCTAAACTTCCGAAACTGGTGCACTTTTAACTGCCATCGACAACAACAGCCCCTCTGGTTCAAAATTAGTCGGAACCAAAGCCCCCAATGGACTTGGTATTTATGAGATAAGCGGGAATCAATTGGAATGGTATTGAGATTGAGGCTTGACTACAGATAGCAGATGTAAACTAAGAGCAGCACACCGTCCCTTAGCATGAGCGGTGTGCTGCAATTTTTTACTATTTTGCAGAAACGGTGTCCTGCTCTACATGGCTATGTTACTCTGCTTTCTTCCATCTAATGTCTTTAGGAACATTGCGCCTTAAGACCTGCTTTTTTATCATATTAGATTCACGTTCTTCATGCACTGCCGTCACGCAGAAGAAGAGCCTATCCTCTACTGGTGCGAGCATTTCAAAAACATAAGAAGTACCATCCACCAGATCGTACAGATTGTCATCAGACAGCTCTTCCCAAGGATCAAACAGAACATGGAGATTGTAATAGTCCACAGTCATGGGGTTACCATGCACATCCTCATTTACGGCATCCCAGCTAAGCGTGACATCGTTCCCTACAATCCTGACCTGCAAGTTTTGCACTGTAGCAGGAATTGACATGGGTTTGTAAAGGGTGTTAGAAATCACAGTTTCAGACATCTCTCCTTCAGCATAAACTGCTCTTACTGCCCATTTGTAGACGCCTTCCTGGAGGTATCTCCACCCGTTATCTTGAATAAATGTATCAATTATGGGATCAGGAGTAAGGCTTATCCATGAATTTTTATCTGTTTCCTGACCTTGCAAGAGCCGCCATACCTTGTATCCGGATAAGGCTCGGCTATCGTTGTTTACGGTTTTCAGAAGCGCTGCATCCAAGGAGTTAAGCTTTTCTTCACGATCTGGAGTAGAGTATCCCACAAAGCCTTGGATATTCCAATTGTATGTAATATTTTCATTGATTTCGGCTATAGTGGACCAAATGCCGTTGAAACATATCATATTGCTAAACCCTTCCACTTGAGGGCCAGCATCACATCCTGCTGGAAGTCCAGAGCTTACGTTGCAATTGTAGCCAAACCATAATTCTTCTGTTCCGGTAATAGTTACAGGATTGGCAAGGTTTACAGTAGTGTATGAAACCAGATTTGGGACAAAGGGTTGATTAACTACCAAATTTGCAGGAGCGAAGGCATCGCCTCCTGTCCATACCTTAACGGAGAAGTTACCCGCCTGGGTCGGCCATACGTTAAGTGCATGCAAACTCATACCGGCATATTGAGCAAGCGCAGAGGCCGGGAAACGTATTGCTACATCGAAATTTGCAGCACTATTTGTCCCGACACTATTTGTCCTAACGCCAGAATCATAATGAATCCATTCGCCGCCAAAGGTTCCAGGAGCCTTCCAGTTTACGTTTACGTTTGAACCTTCTACTGAAGCTTGTACAGCTCCTACGGGAAGGTTGATTTCTTCAAGCACGAAATTCTGAATACTGGTCTCTGAGGTGGAGATTATGACCTCAATCTGAAAACCGGGGCTATAGCCAGCCTTTGTAGCGGTAATGGTGTATATGCCTTGGAAAACGCTGAAGCTGTAGGCACCATTGGCATCGGTAATCCCAAAGTATTTGCCTGCAGTAACTTTAACTCCGGCAATAGGAAGGTTCGTCCCAAATTCTGTTACGGTACCTGCCAGAGTTCCAGACATCCCCTTAGGCACCTCATTTGAGAATGCCGCATTTGACTGCACATTGTTGCTGAATACTGTTCTGACGGCATATTTATAGATGCCGGCAGGCATTGGTTCCCAAGCTGTGTCCGCATAGTTTTCCGATGCAATAGGCTCGGGAGTTAGTAAAACCCAGTTATCCGGAGTATCTTGATTGACAGTTAGAAAGCGCCAAACCTTGTAGCCAAGCATAATGCGATTGCTTGCATCAGTATTCGCTATTGGGCTCGTAGGTTCTGGCAGTCTGTCATTATCGTTCCTGGATGGATTATAGGAAGCACCGGGGTTCAATTTAGGTGCAACGTTATTTCCAGCCGCACTTTGGGCAGTAAGTCCCGAAGTGGGGAAGTTCATAATCCCGCGCGGACTGTCAATATTGATGTCATCTATGAACCACGCGTACCAAAGACCGTTGTTTAGTGAAGAGTCGCGCGCATTCCACGCAATGGTTATCTGCACTCCAGCATAGATAGACAGATCGATGGCGATGGGAGAGGCGTAATTGTTCCATCCTCCTGAAAGCGTGCTGGCATCCCAAAGGGTGGTCCAGGTGACACCATCATCGGTAGAAGCCTTCACATAGTAATGGTCACCATTCATGCTTCCCTGGAAGACATATGACCAGAAGGTCAGACTGGCTGATGGAGGACAAACGAATAAAGGTGTCTTGAGCCATTCATCCTGATGGCTTGCGACCCATCTGAGACCGGCTTGACGTACTCCACTAGGAGGTACGATGGAGCCAACTGCTCCCGAAGAGCACCAGGTGGGAAGTACTCCCGAAGCATCTGCTGATCCTGTATTGGTGACAATCTGAGTCCATAAGTGAGGTGGAAATAAAGTCCCTTCAAAACTTTCGGTGATATTCTGTGCTGCTGCTGGTGCTTCCCAAGTAAGACCAACTTGGCTAAAGGAACTGTGTTCAATAGCCACCACATTACGAGGTGAATTTGCTATTTCATTGACGACGATGTCTCCCATATTCAAATCCACTACATTCACCTGGACTGGGCCAGCAGAAATCTGATAGCCAGCTGCATGAACGACATATTGGTAGAGTTGATTACCGAAAACACCGGTTATGGAAAAGTGACCGTCAGGACCAGAAGTCGCAGTATATGATTCATAGCCACTTAAAGCAATCGAAGCACCAGCGATGCCGACATTAAGGTCATTACTGCCTACGATTCTTCCAGATACAGATATTTGTGGAAGAGGAATAAGGGCAAAGTCTGAAGTATAAGCTTGACCCTCCGTAATCGTAACGTTATTGCTGGCTATGGTATATCCATGAAGAGAGGCGGTGACAACCTGAGCCCCATGAATGACATAAGGAAAGCTGTAATGGCCGCTAGCATCGGTGAGTGTTGTTAGATTTGTGTTGGCAACCGAGACTGCCACGCCTTCCGATGGAGTTCCATTAGTACTTACGGTACCATTTAAGCTCCCCATTCCTGCTTCCCGCAAATAGAAAGTAGTCTTGGGAAACAATCCTGAAACTACAGTGCTCGCAGGAGGAGCAGCAGGATCGTAGATTGTGTCCCAGCTCGCCTCTCTCAGGGAGCGGACATTACCCAAAGCCTGACAGTAAAAAGTCTCGGCATTCCACTCCAAAGCAAAAGGCCAGGTAGCATCCCAGGGGCGCTGCACCATCATTACCAGGGTGGCGCCATAATAAACAAAGGGCAGGTCAAAGGCGACCTCTATATTATTCTCCCCCAAGGGATAATCCAGCTCTCCATCGAAAACAAGCGTGAGCTCTGTGGATGGAATCCACCCTCCGGTTAGCTCAGTTAAAGTAGTGTTTCCCAGCCAGATTTTCGTGTGCTTGGGGCCCTGAGCATCATGGGTGAACTTATTATAGAACACGAGACCATTGATGGTTCCAGACGTAATATTAAGCTCGTTCTGAAAGTATAAGCCTTCGTAAAGCGAATTCTTTGCATATAGGTTTATGGGCATTTTATCCTGGAAATTGCCCATTCCGATCGTAACCGTTTCAGTTCCTGCTTCCCATACAATGATAGGAAAATCCGTACACTTGTCATTGTCTGGCACTTCATCCCCGATCAACACGACTTTGCAGTACAGATAGGTAGAACCAACTGTGGTTGGAGTATAGTGGAGGGTATAAGTTTGTACCTCGGAGAACGCGATTGGATTTCCAGCAATGCTATCTAGCTCCACATCGCCTTCCTGCATCAATTTTATGAGATAATTACTCTGGGGTTCCAGACCATTGTTGCGGATTGTTGCCACAAAATCGTACGCGGTTTCTGTTCTGAGATCAGAATCCCCCACCATATTCGTGCAAGACAGATCATTGGAAATAAGCTGGTTATTATACAGGAAGGTAGCCTTGGGGAATTGATTGGAAGGGCTGGTGCCTGCTGGAGGAGAGGCAGGATTGAATGCCGCACTTCTGGATGACTCCATTAGCGATCTGGAAGATCCCACCGTCTGGCATTTGAAAAAGTTGTTCGGATCAAAGTATTGGTGATCCATAGGACGTTCCATCATCAAGACCAGGTTCCCACCTCCGTAAACCAGGGGAGTGGAGAAAGAGATAAAGATGTTATTCTCTCCCGCTGGATAATTTACACTGCCGGAGAATACATGGGTGAGCTCTGTGGATGGAATCCAGCCCTGGGTAAGGTTACTTTGTGTAGTCTCTCCCATCCAAATATTGGTCTGTTTGTTAGGCAGGTTTGTGACGAAGTTGTTATAGAGCTGGATGCCTGTGATGATCCCAGCAATATCGAGTTCTTCTGCCAGGTATATCGTTTCAAACAAGCTGGCTTTATAGTACATATTGATGGGCAATCTGGCTTGTTGATTACCCAGCCCGAAGGTATAAGATTGAGTTCCTGCCGGCTGCACATTGATAGGCAGATCTGCGCTTTGGTTATTCGCAGGGACTTCATCTCCGGTGAGGACAGTCCGCCCATATATCTTTGCCGGCCCTATCGTAGTGGGGGTCCAAGAGAAGGTATAGGTCTGCTCTTCCGCATCCATGATAGGATTTCCCGTTATACTGCCAAGCACGATCCCGCCTTCTTGCATGAGTCTCACAGCATAGTTGTCTTGAGTGACCTGGCCATTGTTTTTAATTCTTACGGTGTATTCTGAAGCACTATCGGCACCGGGATTAACATCTCCAGTAATGCTTAAACAGGTCAAATCGTTTTGTATGGCACTCACTCCAGTATAGAAGAAAGTTGTCTTGGGAAATCTACCGGTGGTAGCAGTCCCTGTGGGAGGTGTAGCAGGGTCGTAGGGATTGCTGCCATCACCATAAACAATTCTTGCACGTGTCGTGCCGATGGTCTGAGTATAGAAATTGTTATCATAATGATAGGTACGAGTATCGGGAGGGCGTAGCATCATCATCACCAACGTGCCACCGCTGTAGTCAAATGGTGTGGAAAAGGTTATGCGAATTGTGTTTTGTCCTGCCGGGTAACTGACGTTACCATCATAAACGAGGGTAAGGGAGGTGGAGGGTATCCAGCCACTGCTAAGATCCGTAAGTGTGGTGGTGCCAAGCCAGATTTTGGTAGGCAAATCATTAGCATCAGTCGAAACGAAGTTGTTATAAAAAGCAACTTCATTAATACTCCCGGACACTATATTCAGTTCATCTGGAAAGTATAAGCACTCATATAGGGAATTCCTGTACCAGGTATCCATGGGTAAGCGGGCCTGTTGATTTCCTGTGCCGATGGTAACTTCGCTTGCGATAAGCGGGAATACCGTCGCGCTTAGGATTAATATGGCTGTAAGAATCAGCAATAATCTCTTCATTAATATCTCCTTAATCATATATAGTTAAATTTGGTTTCTTACTCTATCCTATATCAGGACGGACTCAGCCCAGAATAACAAAACGGGTACTTTTTCTCAGGTTTTGTTATGTGCTTTTGATGGTTCATCATTGTTGAGATAAAAGGGTTCGTGGTTTGGCGAATTCCGCTGTAATCGTACGAACCCTATTTTAGTTCAAGATGTCCTGGCAAACCAGCTCATCGCAGCATACTCATCTGAGCGATGGTAAGCATAGATTCGTGGGGGCCAAGCCAACAATCAAGGATCTATCCTTTCTTAAAGGCCGCTTCTGACAACGCGGAAGCCACTAATGCGATTACTGCCTCCCATGTGCTCGGCTGACGCACCTGTAATAATATTACAAAACTCCGCGCCAGCACTGCCAAAGTCTCCTCCATGATTAGGTTGATATAAAGGCATTTCTCCCTCAGGGAGGTGTGGGGCACTAGCTTGCCAGCACCATTCTCGAATGTTGCCACTCATATCGTATATCCCAAGTTCGTTTGGAAGTTTTGTACCTACGTTATGGGGTGTCCCGCCTGAGTTCGAACTGTGCCAGGCTACTTCATCCAGCACATTACTGCCGGCATAGATGCTATAGCCACTTGCGGGAGTGAGGTTTCCACCCTTTGCTGCATATATCCATTCCATAGAGGTAGGTAAGCGGTAGCCATTGGCTGATGAATCACATATGATAAAGGGCAGAAAGTACTCATCAAAGGTCCACTTCTCGTACCAATAATCCGGGTCTGTGCCATAATCCACGCCCTCAAAAACATAACTAAAGCAGGGAGTAAGGCCTTCCGCGACGCTGCGTGCGTTGCAATAGAGTGCTGCATCAACCCAACTAACACGTTCCACAGGAAAGTCGGGATTCCCGTCAAAAAATGATGGATTATATCCTATAATATCATAATAATCAGCTTGGGTCACTGTGTATATGTTCATATAGAAGCTGGCGACGGTTACGTCAACATTTAAGTGATTGAATGTGCCACCCTCTACAAAAACGAAGCCTTCAGGAACGGGTGGTCCATCGGCTTCGATGGAGCTGACGCAATAGAATTTCTTGCTGGCAGGGTTTGGGATGAGATACTCTGAGGTTTGTACTGCTGGCATAATCGGGGTCCATGGCCCCTGTGGAGTATCAGCTTCATAGATCTGATAGGATTCTGCACCGGTGATGTCTTCCCAATCAAGTTTCAGATTTTCTCCTACTTTCTCGATTGATACGACCGGTATTGCAGCGCGAGGAAGCGAAACTGCAGAAAGCCCCACAGCTGTCAGCAGAATCAGGATGATAGATGTTAAAAGCGCTTTTTTCATTTTGTTATCCTTAATAATTTAGTTGCTTGAGTTAAGATCTTTAAATAGCCATCCTCCCCTGCTCTAAGATGATGCAGGGGAGTGGACACGATAGTTTAAACTTTGAAGGCTCCAAGTTTTGTGGGGAAAGTTTCGGATACTCATGCCAGGTTTCTTGTGATAATGTGCGAAGATTATAATAAGACGATAGGCAAGAATCTCGGACTGTGTCTTCCCGATTTACAAACGACATTAATTGACTATGGCTATGGGCACGCTCAAGTGCTGATGCGGTAATGTGATCCAGCCAAACAGCATATACCAGACGTCTTGCCCCTGCCACGATATTCTGGGCATGAGCTTCCTGTCTCGAGCTGAAAAATCTGGCGAGATTCCGGCCTGCGGCTATGCCGCTATCAGTCATTTGCTGCGGTTTTGTTACCATAGTCTCTTTCCTTTTTTCATCACAGTATGGCTGCAATCTTAGTTGTCAGACAATTCTGTGGTCTATACTCTATACATATGCAATTGAAGGGCCAACTTTTAGTATAATAATATGTTTTTACGCATATCATTGTGAGAGAGATACATCAGTTGGGAAAAGTGTAGAATATATCCTGCTATGCCCGAAGCTATTTCTGGGCCTTAATCAAAAAGATGTTCATTTTGACCGAATTTGCCACATTGAACAGCCTGGGCAATCACGGATGATTAAAGTAGCTCGGGCTTTAGCTCAATCCTTTTGAGTGAGACTTTTTGCCTTTCTTCTGATCGTGGAATATGAAATCCCCAGCATAATTGAGGCTTTCGTATAGCTGCCTCCGCATTTTTGCAGAGCCTTTTCAATCAGGTCGAGCTCCATTTGTTTCATTGGGACAATCTTGTCGGCATTTGTTCGTTTATCAGCGCTTGATCTGAGAAAAGAATCCAAATCCCCCAGTCTCAATTCATCGCCATCCAGCGTGATCATCGCCCTTTCTATGATGTTCTTTAGCTCACGCACATTGCCTGGGAAATGATAATCATACAGTTGTTCCATGGCCTTGCTATAATTGGGTATCGGTTTATTCATCTTTCTGGCAAATTCTTTCAGGAAATGATCCACCAAGGGGGCGATATCGTCCTTTCTTTCGCGCAGGGGAGGAATGTGGATGCCGATGGTATTGATTCTGTACAAAAGGTCTTCCCGAAACAGCCCTTTGCTCACCAGGTCGCCAATATCTTTATTGGTTGCCGAAATGAGCCTGAAATCCACTTTTATAGTTTTGTTTGAGCCGACTCTCTTTAAGGTTCTCGTCTCCAGCACTCTGAGGAATTTCGCCTGAATGGGAAGGGGTGTGTCGGCAATTTCATCCAAAAACAAGGTGCCGCCATTTGCCGCCTCGATGAAGCCGGGTTTGTCGTAATTTGCTCCGGTAAAAGAGCCTTTTGTATGTCCAAAGAATTCACTATCTGCCAATGATTCCACGATTGCACTACAATTAACGTCGATGAAAGGTCCCTTGTTTTCTGAGCCGGCAAAGTGAACAAGACGGGCCACAATCTCCTTCCCCACACCACTTTCTCCGGTCACGATCACATTTGTTCTGGGGTGTTCTGAAGCCTGTATGGCAGAACGATATACATTGTTGATCTTAGCGCTGACACCGATAAAGTTCATATCCATGGTCTTTTTGAGCGCATCGCTAATCAATGAAAACTGCTTCTTAATCTCAGTAAGACAGCTTGACGTGGCTTCATAGTCTTTCTGCAGCAGGTTCAGCTTATTCGCAATTTCTGCATTAAACATTTCATCGTTTATCTCGCAGTACTTTAGCAGATAATCATGAGCTTCTTTGTAATTGTTTTCTGCCTTATAACTTTCTGATAGTACCCAAAAGGATTTCTGGATTTCCCGAAGCTTTTCATCGTGTTCTGGTAGCTCCAAGGATATATAGGCATGATGTTTTGCCTCTGCAGTATCCCCGATTTTCAGGTAGGAAGAAGCAAGATTATTTAAAACGTATGGATAGTGGTTCGTGAACCCGTATTTTGTCATGATTTCATAAGATTCTTTATACAAGCGGATGGCATTATTGTATTCACCTTTCGTCTCATGACAGAGGCCCATATTGGATAGAATGGCAGCATAGGCATAATGATTCTCGGTTGAGATCGCATAACCTTGTGCCTCTTTCAGATACACCAAGGCTTTATCCGGATCGGAGTAACAATTTGCCGCACCCAAATTCTGGAGGATCCGGGTTAGATCCGTTTTGTTGCTTGAGACCTTCTTCCGATCCAGCAGCTTGGACATTATATCATTTCCCTCGTCAAACAGTTTCATGTTTACCAGCATTCTACCCACAGCTTCTGTCGCGGCATCATAAGAAGTCTGGTAGCTTATAAAGTTGGAAGTCTGTAGCTGCTCATTAAAACTGTTTAGAATGTTCAAGGCATCGGCAAGATAGGTGGCACATTGATCCATCAAGCCTTTTTTGCGGTATAACTCACCATAGGTTATATATACATTAGCCTTGCCCAGAAGGTCGCCAAGGTTCTCGTAAATATCCAAGCTGCGCTTCAGACACTCTTCGGCTGTGATATAATCCACCGCCAATATCATACTTTTAGCTGCCAGCCGGTGATAATATGCGAACCATCCCGGAGATTCGGTTTTCTCGATAATCGGTAGCAGCTCCAGCAGGCAATTTACGCTTTTTTTATGGAGACTTTCTCTGTGATAAAGGATACTAAGAATTTGCAGCACACGCTTAATGTGACGTGTATTTCCTTCACGTTTTGCTTTCTCAAGCATGGCCTCATGATTCGATATCTTATCACAGAATGGCTTTTGTGGAAGAGACATAATTATCCTTTTTCAACTTATTTATGATGCAATCGAGTGACGTCTCAAAGGTTGGTGTAAATTCCAACTCATAATTTCACGTCTATTTGAGAACATTTTAGGTTCTCGCCTCGTGCAATTTATCTAAGGTCATATGACCTGTTACTATGTTTTTCATCTTTGCCTTTTCAGTCAAGCTCCTTTTTTAGCAGCTACCGTTTTGCGACGTGTTGCAGCTCTGTGGAGCTAGCGGAACAGGGCTGCAACACGTCGCGCACAAGCGCGCTATCTGTCCTCTGGCTCACTTGGTTCTCTCTGATTGTCTTTATTGGATTACTAAGGTATATCCTGCCAGTCGTCCAGTCGTCCGAATACCCTTGCAGGATGGCTCCCATTAACCGTGTGCAGCTCTTCTCATCGGGAAAAATGCGAATGCATTTTTCCCTCCGACGCAGTTCCTGGTTGAGACGTTCTATGGGATTGGTGCTCTTTATCTTGCTCCAGTGCGAGGGCGGGAAATCCAGATATATCACAATATCATGGTAAGTGCTTTTCTGCCAGTTTAGAAGCTTCTCCCTGCCTCTGGCTTCAGCATCTCTAACAAGATCGTCCCAAGCCATATCAAACATGCTTTTGGTACTGGAGTTCACCAAAATCTTAACACGAGGCATAAGCCAGCGTAAATCAGTCTCCGAGACTTTGTCTTTAGCATTACGCATCCAGTGAATTATGCAGCGTTGCCGCAATTGACCTGGAAAGCACTCGTGAAGTGCTTTTATCAAGCCATCATGCTCATCGCTGATCCAGAGCTCACTGCGCTCCAATCCCCGCGCCTTCAGGCTTTGCAGGAAGCCTTTCCAATTCTGATGGCTTTCACTGTTTCCTAATTGCATACCCAGCACATCACGATGCCCGTCTTCCTTGAGCGCAATCGCTATCAATACCGCCGTTGAAACAACCCCACGCTCTGTTCTGACCTTGGTGTATATGGCATCAATCCACACGTAAGCATAGCGCTGGTCAAGCTTTCGGTCCCTCCATGTCTGCACTTCTTTATCAATTTGTGAGGCACACCGGCTAACGAGGCTGCGATCAATGTCGGCTAAACCCATATCGGTAAAAAGCTTATTCATCTTGCGGGTCGAAACACCATTGAAATAAGCCCCTGTGATTATGCTGATCATAGCTCTGTCTATCCTCTGATAATGCTCTAAAACTGAAGGATAAAAGCTTCCTTTGCGGAGCTTGGGTATCTTGACTGATACCGGCCCTATAGCCGTTGATAGAGGCTGTTTGCGCTGCCTGTAGCCATTGCGATAGTTATTCCTGTCTTTGCTTCGCTCATAAGGCTCTACTCCAAGCCGATCACTCAGCTCTGCATCGATAAACCTTTGTATGCCATATTCAAGCACTTTTACCAATTCTCCCGGCATCGTTTCATGAATTATCTTGACTAATTCATCCCCTTCGTTTTTCTTTCTCTTTGGTTGAGTCATGTTCTTCTCCTTGTCTTTTTAATTTGTTAAACCATTAAAACAATGAGTTCGATTTGGCTCAACCTTTTCCTTCTTTTGGCTTGCCTAATTTACACCAACCTTTGAGACGTTACCTCAGCTTGGTTGATATCAGCAGTATAAAGTATGTTTCTTACTGTGTCCCTCAATTGGGAAAACGGTTCAAGTTCTTCGGGAGAGCAATTGTTACAAGCAAGAAATAGCCACTTATATGCTTCCAGATTATCTACAGAAACCCCATCACCATTGAGATAGCAGTTAGCAATATTATATTGGCAACGGGCATTGCCATCCACTGGGATCTATACAACCGATTATCGGTAACAATACTACTGCCAATAATGATAATGAATACCTCATTGTGCTACTCCATTATCCGAAAAACTTGTTCTTCATTCTTATCGTGAGCTTTGCTCTCTGGATCCACCTCTATTTCAGCAGGGTGAGTTTGGCTTGGCTGCTCTTACCCTCAGCCGTAAATTTCAATAGATAAATCCCATTGCCACAGGCCTGGCCCCTATCGTCTAAACCATTCCAGAGTAGGCTATGTGTGCCGGCCGCTTTGGCTCCGGAATCAAGCTGGCGAATCAATTCACCTTTCAGATTATAAATCCCCATCTCTATAGCAGACGCTTTACCGAGCTCTATTGTGATGGTGGTGCTGGGCTTGAAGGGATTGGGATGAATGGACTTTATGCCGGTGATGAGAGGGGCAGCAGTGCCTCCTGGCACGCTTACGTCGTTTACTGTAACGACTACAGACCCATGAAAGTAGGAAGAGCCGTTCAGTTCCATGCTTTGCAGCCAATAGTACCACAAGCCTTGAGTCACGCTAATATCCGTGAAAGTATAGCTTTGCAAATCAGATGTATTGCTTGCAGGGATTAGCGGGCTTACAGAGCTTGCGCTGGCTTGCTCGTTCACACTATTACGGTAGATGTAAAAGCCCATGAGATTTGCTTCAGATCTGGTAACCCAATTGATTTGGACGTAGTTCTGAGGAGTGACTATGGCCGTAAAAGTCAATAATTCTACCGGTGGGGCTTGATCAGAGATGCTGAAGCAGTTATCGGAAACGTCAAAACAGGTGCTGTCCTGGGTGTTTTGAACCTTGATCAGGCAGTTAATTGAGTTTAGCTGGGGAACGATAAAGGAAAAACTGCCCAGTGCAGCAAGCACCGGACTGGCATTTAGCTGGCTCCAGTTCTGCCCGTTGTCTATGGATAAGAGGACATTCACATAGCTTACAGCAGCGGCCTGCCAGCTCACGGTCTGCACAGTGCCGGCCTGCCAGTGTTCAAAGCCATTGGGTACCATTACTTGCACCGTAGGATCGATGCAGACACCGCTGAGGGGGATTTGCATGGGGCTGCAATTACTGGTGATAGTCACCATTCCGCTATGAGCACCTGCTTCCAGAGGGGCGTATTTTACGTCGAAGCTAATGGGGCTATTTAAGCCTTGGTTGCTTGGCAAAGTGGGTAGGGCTTCCAAGGAAAAATATGCACCGGATATAGATATATCCGCTACATTCAGGGTGGCCGGGCTAAGGTTATTGATGATGAAGGTTTGCACCTCACTGTTGCCGTTGGATATGGTGCCATAATCCATGGTGCCGGGGCTTACTGTAATGACGGCCTCGTCACCCCGCACCAGATCTTGCGCACTGCGGGGCAAAATCTTGTAGCCGGCTGCGTTGTGATAATCCACCACACCCTGAATCTGATACCACCACTCATCCACTACGATCTGCGAGGCTGGCGGTCCATACAGCACGTCGTCCACCTGGGCTTGCACACCGCTAACATCGGCGATGCGAAACTGGCTGTACATATCCATCAGAGATTTGACCTGTATCTCATTAAAGCGCACCAAGACACCTTCGTAGGGCTCGGAAACAGCGCTGTTGTAAGGCAAATCTGCGGTAGAAAGTGGGGTAACGGGAACGGGATTGTTGCGGCTGATGAAGGCGAAAGAACTGATGTTAGTGAGTTCGGTGAGATTGTAATACTCATCCACCACTCCGGTGAGTTCCACGAGATCACCCAGCTCCACAAGGTTGCTGGTAACGCCGTGATACACATAAAGACCGCTCCAGGGCCCGCCACCTGCATCACCAATGTACAAGCCGGAACCGCGCTTGATGGCAGTAACGATGCCCTGTACGGTAACGGTTTGCCCGAGGTAGTGCGAACTGCCGTTCGGATTAGTCGTGTATTGAATATCATAGCAGCTAAGCTGTGCCATGAGGGCAAAAGAAAAACTCAGGACCAGAATTGTCAAAATGATCGCTTTCATCTCTCCTCCTTAGTGGAGCTTTTACTCTATAGCTAAAGGTTTATAATCATTGGATTCTTGTCAAGTTTTTTAATGAGTTCTTAGTGCTTGGTACTTGATAAACTATTATAAGGGTTTATCAAGCAGAAACTGAAACTCCTGTTTACGTCCCTATACTAACGATTGAGACCTGACACTGCCAGCATATAATAAAATAAGATTTTGATGAAGAAGGGTTTAGCCCGCTTCCGGACTTTTCTCTTGACAACCGTAGTGCGGATAAGAATACTTGCAAAATTAAACAATGTCCTATAAGTTCACGAGCTTTGGAATTTTGGATAGGGAGTGATATGCAAACTGACCGGCCTGTTTTTGGAACCCGCTGGACTGTGGTCTTGGGTGGCTTTCTGCTTGCCCTGATGGGAGGCTTATCCTATTCCTGGGGTGTGTTTGTGGGGCCTCTGGAACGTCATTTTGGGTGGTCCAAGTCTGCTTCCATGCTGCCCTTATCTGTCTTTATGGTGGCTTGGGCCGCAGCAATGATTCCGGGAGGGAAGCTGCAAGAGAGATATGGAACCCGTAAGGTGATTACGCTGGGGGCTTTTTTGTTTCTGCTGGCCAATAGCCTCAGCGCCATGCTTCACGTGGTCCCACATCATCTTTGGCTGGCCTTGAGCTATGGGGTGATTGGCGGAGCTGCCAATGGGCTCACCTATTCCTGTATAGCACCTTCCATCCGACGCTGGTTTCCAGATTATCCCGGGCTGGCGGTTTCTTTGGGCTTGATGGGCTTTGGTCTGGCCTCCACTGTATTTGCCCCCTTGAAGGCGCATATCATTATCCCCAGGATGGGTTTGGATGGCACCTTTGTCGTGCTTGCCGCTCTTACCTTTGTAGTAACCCTGATAGCATCCCGCTTGGTGGTTTTTCCTACAGATCGATGGCAGAGGCAGCACTTTGGGGCGATGCATCTTCCAGATAAAACCGGAATGCTGCGTTCGAGTCTGCCTCCCCGCCAGATGTTGCGCAAGCCCCTGTTTTGGCTGATCTGGACTTCGTTTTTATTTTCCGTGTATGGCTCCCTGCTCATCATCGGAATTTTGCCCTCCTATGGGCAGGAGGTGGTGTTCCTCAGTGGCGGTAAGGCCTCGATTCCCCTCTCACTATTTGCCTTGTCAAACGGACTCAGCCGTCCCCTGGCAGGCTTTATCAGCGATAGGATCGGCATCCTGAAAGTTATGCTGGTGGTTTTTGCCTTGCAAGCCCTGGTGTTTCTGGCTTTCCCCTTTTATGTGCT
>JAJBAY010000055.1 GCA_020532515.1 Candidatus Cloacimonadota bacterium
TCACTGCTTCTTACTTCAGACCTTGCCGTTGCCAGCAACGCCCTTGATCTCGTGTTGACTTCCCGCTGATTAGGCGTCAGGACTTCTTTCAGTCCATCGGCGCAGAAAGCATTCTGGGCAAACCAAAGAGCGAATCCGCGTTCAGAGCAGCTCCGCTATGGGCTATGATATTGGCCGAAAACACATATTCGCCACTGTAGTTCTGATCGCCAAAATAGGGCTGATGCGAGATATCCAGCATCCGGGCATCCGGAATCTCGTGAGTACGGCAATGCAGGGCATCTGTGCTTTCCCAAGGGGTATAAGCGCTTCCCGGCACCCCGATGATCTCATAGCCCGGCAAGGCCTGGGCATAGACCTGCAGTGCGGCGGCATCATAGCTGCTATTCATGGTGGGCACAAAGACGCGTTTATTCAGAATCAAGGAATTGGAATAAGGTTGATTTTGCGGGGTATTCACCCGATACACGCGGTAAGGATAGCCCCAGGCGCAGTTCTGCTGAGCGAAATAATTCGCCGTTGCTTCGATCGCGTTATATTGGGGATGCGAGGCCGGCACACTGCGGATCAGGATTTTGTCTGGTGCCAAAAACTTGCCCCAGCAATCGATGTGATCGATATAGGTATTATTCGGATCCTGCACCACGTGATAGTTTGTGATGCCCAGATAGTTCTGCATCTGGGTATTGACATTGGTCTGATTATTGGAGTTTTCGCTGTAGGCAATCCGCGTCTGAGCAGCGGTATTGATGCCGTCCGTCATATAATTGCCACCAGTCTGTTTGATATTCATGCCGTAATAAGGCAGGTCAAATTCATTGGCATAGATTTCTGGAACCATGTTGTCTCCGGGACGGGGACGATTGTATTGAAAGTCCAGCACCCCATATTCTCCATTGCCGTCAAAGAGGAACCAAGGCCCATAATCCCGCGTCCAATAAGAATCTGTGCTGGCGATCATAAAACTCACCCTGTCCATATTCACGCCCGCAGAGCTGAAGGAATTTTGCGCAGAATTCATCTGGGACGTGCTGCCCACCAGGCACAGTACATCCGTGGTCTGGGCCAATGCTACCACCAAAGTGGTGGGAATTCCCAGAGGATAGCGGATCATCACCGAGCTGGCGGGCTCAAATTCGGCAATCGGCCTCACCGGCGCAAAGGGTGCAGCGGTTTGAGTAAAGCGCTCTTCCCAGGCAAAGCTCAGGCCCTCAGCACTAACTTGACTGGCTTGTAAAACACTGCCAAGGCACAAGCCTAAGCAGATCATGATCAATATACGGTAGCTAATTTTCATCTTTTATCTTTGTCTCCAAAGCTGTTTTTCCATTATTACATACAATTTCTGTGCCTATTCCAAGATTAATTCTGGGGCGGAGCCGCCTTCCCCTAGATTCCTGCGCTTTGGCGAAGCGCCCGCATCCTGATCATAAGCTATCTTATCTGGATAAAAAAGCAAGGCCCCCGCATAATGCGAGGGCCTTGGGGTTGATCAGGAGCTTACTTTGAGATGTCCAGGCTGTCGAAGAGCAACTGCAGCAGGATCGCTACGACAAGCTCAAAGAAGGCCTGCTCGTTCTCCTCGCTTACCAGGGGGATATTGATCAAGGCGTTCAGGCGGGTGGCGAGTTCATGGGTGAGAGAATTGCCAATCATCTTCATAGCCATCTCCCTTACATGCTCTCGGTGAGCAGCTCAGAGCCGGTCACATAGGGCAAAAAGCCCTCATCCACGCTGGAGGCGATGTCGGTGACCTCCGGAAATAGTGTGTCCAGATCGCCATAACTCAGACTCTTCAGATCCACACTGCTCCCATTGGCCTCCGCGAAAGCGTAAAACATCTTCACAAAGATGGCATAGCTATTCGGGGCGATCTTCCTGGGTCCCGTAACCTCACGACCATAAAGATCGGCATAGGTGCGCAGGTCAGACTTGTAAGCCTCGCTGCACTCTTTGTAGATAATCGCCAGATTCTTGCCCACAGAGCCCAGCTCGGCGTTGTTATCTGTGCGTTTGGGCACCACATACTTGCGGGCGATGCAGACTGCACCGTTTTTGTAACTGGCGAAGGTGATCTCATCGATGGTTCCGCTATAAGCCGCGATTCCGTATTTAAACTTTGTTTTCATGATTTGGGTCTCCTTAGGTTTTTTATTTGGTGGAGGCTTCCGGATTGCCTACATCTTCTTCGTGGAGACAAACTGTGGACAAATGAGGAAAAATTAAAAAACTCCGTGAGCGCTATTACTCATTTTTATGGGCTAAACCTCTGATGTGTAATAGCTAAAACCTGATACCTAAGACCTAAGCCCTAAAAAAAACCTTGCCAAGATTCCACACTCACAGATACTTGCACCATTGAGATAAATTGAATATATAACAATATGATACGACATGATTCATGGAGGAATTATGAAAAAACTGATTTTTATACTTACGCTCAGCCTGCTGCTGGTCAGCTTAGCCTGGGGACAAACTAATCCAGCCGCCCACGACCTGAGTAGTTCCGATTACTCATTTACTGGGTTTGCAGCCGGAACAACAACTACCTATCCAACTTCAATGCAGGGTTGGAAATTCAGTGCTGAACCTACATCTACAACAACAGGTGATGCGAACGGAGATCGTGTTTTAGCAAACAACGCATCTGGTATTGCTAGCGGATCTATTCGCAATGAAATTGCGGATGGTATAAGCCTTTTAAATTCCAGCTCTAATAACATCGGCGCAATTGCTGTATCCCTAAATACCACTGACAGAAAGGATATTACCTTAGGATGGGTTGCTGCTGATATGGTCTCAACCGCAACAAGGGTAAACGCTCTTGTACTGCAATATCGCGTTGGGACAAGTGGAAACTTTACCGATGTTTCGGGCACAACATATACATCTTCTGGAACTTCCCAAGCAGCTGCGCAAACCTTTTCCAGCATTGTGCTACCTGCTGCTGCGAACGGACAAAGTGTTGTACAAGTGAGATGGTTATACTACTACGTATCTGGTTCAGGTAGCAGGGATAGAATACGCTTAGATGAGATCACCATAAGCAGTTCTGCTTCTGGTGGCACTCCTACCCCTACAATCTCCGTTGATCCCGCCACCCTCACCGACTTTGGCTATGTCTATGGCAGCACTACTTCTGCTTCACAAAGTTATACCTTATCTGGAGCCAATCTGACAGGATTCCCGGATAATATAACCATAACCGGATCTACCAATTATGAGGTATCTACGGATAACTCAAGTTTCGCAGCAAGTAAAACAGTAGCTTATTCAAGTGCTACCTTAGCAGATACTACTATCTATGTGAGACTAAAAACTGGTTTAGCCATTGCTACCTACAATTCTGAGGATATCTCAAATGCAGGTGGTGGAGCTACAACGGTAAATGTTACCTGCAGCGGGGAAGTTACCACTCCGCCAGCACCCGATGTTCCAGTAGCTACTGCAGCCACAGCTACTAATGATGTCAGCTTTGCTGCAACCTGGGAAGCTGTTTCAGGCGCAACCGGATACTACCTTGATGTTTACACCAAAACCGCTGGTACTAATGCTACCGACCTATTCATCTCTGAGTATTATGAAGGTAGTTCTGGCGTCAATAAAGCTATTGAGATTTATAATGGAACCGGAAGCACAGTTGATTTAACAGCTTATTCGCTGCAAAAGCAGACAAATGGTGCTGGTCTATTTGGCGGGAACCTGGCATTAACAGGAACTCTGGCTAATGGCTCTGTTTACATTGTAGCTCATTCATCATCAAACGCCACCATACTGAATCTTGCTGATCAGACATTTGGCGGATCACCTGTTGACTTTAATGGAAATGATGCAGTGGCATTGTACAAAAGTGGAGTACAGATAGATGTGGTCGGCATTGTAGATCAGGTAGCACCATGGGGCGAAAATATGACTCTTGTAAGAAAAGCTACCATTAACTCCCCAACCACTGCGTTTAGCTTTGACGATTGGAATATTACTACTCCTGAAGTTACCACTAACCTCGGTTCTCATACCATGGCTGGGGGATCAACAAAGACTTTCGTAACTGGCTACAATAATCTCAATGTCGGCAATGTGACCAGCCACGCCGTAAGCGGACTTGATCCTGAAACCACCTATTACTATGTAGTGCGTGCGTACGATGCCTATGCTCAAACAAGCGCAAACTCGGATGAGATCGAAGTCACCACCACCGAAGATGCTACCGTCCCCGTCGAGCTCTCCTCTTTCACCGTAGCCCTGAACAGCACCAATCAAGCGGTGCTCACCTGGGTTACTCAGACTGAGACCGGCGTCAACGGATTCTACATCTATCGCAATACTGAAGGCGATTTGGCTAATGCCTTATTGGTCAGCAGTCTCATTCCCGCTACCAATAGTTCGCAGCAGCAGGTATATATCTATAGGGATAAAGAGCTGAATGGTGCCGGCACCTATTACTACTGGTTACAGGTCTCGGATCTGAATGGCAGCGAGAGCTATCATGGCCCCATTACCTTGGTTTACGAAGGCGAGAATGATCATCATATCCCCGTTATCCCTGAATTTACCGAGCTCAAAAAGATATTCCCGAATCCCTTCAATCCCAGTGCCACCATCAGCTATGGCCTGGTGGAAGCAGCTCCCGTAAGCATCAAGATCTACAATAGTCGTGGCCAAATGGTCCGCAGCTTCGAAGAAGGCCTGCAAAATGCCGGTAGCTACAATTTGACCTGGAACGGCGAAGACAATAGCGGCAGAAGCCTGCCCACCGGCGTTTACTACATCCGGATGCAAGCTGGAAACAAGAGCTTCGATAAGAAAGCCGTATTGATGAAATAATTAAACTATGGAAAAGCGCTGTTTGAATTAATACTCAAATAGCTCTGATAGACAAGGCCGCGGGATTTCTCGCGGCCTTGTTTTATTAGTGTGGGAGTTTTGGGGTGCAGGAGTTCTTGGTGCGGGTGTTTGGGGGTGCGGGAGTTCTTGGTGCGGGTGTTTGGGGGTGCGGGTGTTCTGTAGGGGCTTTGGGCGAAAGCCCGATTCCACTCCCATCGGATTGCATTGTAGGGGCTTTGGGTGAAAGCCCGACTCCACAACATCACGCCCCCCCCCAATATGATGCCATCGAAGCATTTGGGCGTTAGGCCCAACGCCCCTACATGTCCGATTCCGCAATACCATAATCATCAGAATGTTTTGGGCGGTAGGCCCACCGCCCCTACTGCGTATCCGTGGATGATGGCATTTAGCTCAGCTATGCTTTTATCTGCATCATCATTGTAGGCCACATAATCCCGAAACAGGCTGAAATTCTCTTCATCAATGAAATCCGCGATCGGGGTCACAGGCTGCAAATCTTGCAAGCGTCCCGTATAGATCATCCCATCGAAAATATCCTTGAGCCGGAAATCCGGATAACCCAAGGCATAGAAGCTCTCATCCTGTAGATCGCCCAGAGGACTGCCTTTCAGATCAAAACCAAGCTCTGGGTAGTGAGGACTAATTACCTGCTCGATAATGCCTCCTGCGGGGTGCAGAGGCTTTTCAGTTGCCCATCTACTCTCCCAGGGATCGTAAAAACAGATATTGAAGAGCTTTTCACCATAGCGCTGCTGCAAATGATTACCAAATCTCACCGTTTTAAAACCGTCAAAAACCTTTTCATCTCCCTCAAGACGCCAGCTGGGTTCCTTGTATTTAGTAAAAGCATGATGAGAGCCCATGATGCCCAGGATTTTAGTCTGATTTGGATGATAGTGCTCACTGATGACATCTGCCCAATACCGCTCCCCACAGCCCTTCCAGCACTCTGTGATTTCCTCAGCGTTCGGCTTCCGGTTTTTCTGACGGCAGATCTGGTTGTACAGCGGCCAATTGATGGGATCATTCAGCCCCAGAATCCTGATCTTCTGCGAGGCTGGAAGTCCTTTATTCACAGACCACACCAGCCTGAACACGTCCAGATACTCCTGATATCCCCAATATGCCTCTTGCTTGATCATGATCTTCTTTGCCAGGCTCACATCAAAATCGCTTTTGTCCAGAAGTTCATCGACCCATGCTTGATCTTCCCTTCTGGCAAACTCATAGGCTATAGTATTGATGCCATGCTCCGCCAGCCTTGGAATCAGCTTGTGATAAAGCTCCAATTGCTGCTTTACCCCGTGCATTTCGCCCAGCAGGACGATGTCATGGTGCTCGAATTTGGACAGGACATAATCCACAGGGCATTTCCCGTACTTATTCAGATATTCTAAGAGTATTTCGTTCATAATTTCTTCCTTGATTTGACTTCTTTTCAAGAAATGACAGCATCAGGTAGATAGGGATAAGGTCAAGGGAAAACCACCAGAAATGTTTAGCACATACAAACAGAATTCCACCATTATTCAGGATTAACCGAACAAATCGATTGACAAATAATATGTACTGATAGGATTGGAATAATTAAGGTCGAGGAGATAGTAATGAGTTTCAAAGATGAGTTGTTTTACATAACGCATCTGGATAATATCCCATCTATCATGCATAATGGGATCCTTAGCCATAATGAGGCTGAAAGGGTAGACCATCACTCGGTTGCCCTGCAAGATGTCCAAGATAAAAGGGCTAATAAAGTGATACCCAAGGGTAGAGCCTTGCATGACTATGTTAATTTGTATTTTAACCCCAGAAATCCCATGCTGTACCTAATCCGGAATATGGTTGACCGTTTATGCGTATTATCCGTGAACTCCAGTGTACTTCAGAGACAAGGTGCTGTGGTCTCAGATCAGAATGCCGCCAGAAAACTGGCTGCATTTTATGATCCATTAATAGGTTTTGATAAACTTGATTTTGACAAGATATACTTAAGGAACTGGAATGTTCCTGATGAACATGAGAAATATAGCCTAAAAGGCATCTTGTGTGCAGAAGCACTGATACCTGATAAGGTGAGTTTTGACTATATCAATTCCGCCTACGTAGTAGATGATGGTGTGTCACACAAACTCAATGATATGGGATTCGATCGACCAATAACAATACAGCCAGATATGTTTTTCAGAGGATAGGATAATGATAGAAGTATTAATCGGTGATCTTTTTGCCAGCCAGATGCAAACCAAAGTGAATACGGTAAATTGCGTTGGCATCATGGGCAAGGGGATAGCCCAGCAGTTTAAAAAGCAATATCCTGAGATGTTTGAAGACTATGTGGACAGGTGTAAGTCTGACGAAGTGGAAGAAGGCATCCCCTATCTTTTTAAGGACTTATTTGGGAACATGATCCTAAATTTCCCCACCAAGAAGCATTGGAAAAACCTGACCAACATGCAGAAAGTAAGTACAGGACTGGACTATTTTATCCAGCATTATAAAGAATGGGGCATAAAGTCCATAGCCTTCCCTCCTCTGGGCTGTGGCAATGGTGGACTCACTTGGGAGCAAATAGGCCCCTTGATGTATCAAAAGCTCTCGTCCATAGACATCCCCATAGAGATCTACGCTCCCTGGGGAACTCCAGAAGAACAACTGACCCCAGAGTTTTTACAAAGTACCCCTGATACAGATATCAGTGCAAAAAGGATAAGCAACGAGATACCCTCTGGATGGTATGCCATTCTGGAGATAGTATATAGGTTGGAACGCCTCAAATACTCGCTCAACATTGGCTCCACCGTGTTTCAAAAGATATGCTACATTGCCACTTTATCCGGTCTGCAGACTGATTTCTCCTTCAAGAAAGGCCAGTATGGTCCATTTTCTGCGGATATACAAAAAGCTTATCTGATCCTGGGTCGCGAAAATCTGATCAAAGTGGAGAACGTCCTAAACCACCAACAAGTTTCAACAGGAGACAAGTACCTGACATCTCGCGAAAGCATCTTAAAAAAGATACACTGCCATGAGGACGAAATCCAGCGCATAGTGGATCTGTTTAGCAGAATAAATAGTGCTGTCCAAGCAGAAGAAATTGGGACAATCCTATACGCTCTTGAGGAATTGACCGCTGATAACAAGGACTTGGTATCGGAGAAAACCTTTTATGACTATGTCCTATCTTGGAAAAAACAATGGTCAACAGAAGAAAAACGCTTGTCCGTGGCCAATACTATCAGAGAATTAGCTGCAATGAATTGGATACGCTTGAACTATAGTGATGAATTGCCGGTTGAAAATGAGGGCGATCAGCCAAATTATTCATATTTCTAAACTCAAATTGCACCACAATCCACTATGACATTTTTGTTATTTCTGGCCGGGACATAATAAAGATGACCGGGTATGTCAGATGGTATTTTGTAGATGATCTTCGTTCTCTTTGTTAACATGGGATTGATAGATTCTAGTAGTAATCCATATCCATCTGAGAATACAAGTTCGGTTTTATCCATAACTAATTTTCTCCCATCATTTCCGACCAGCTGTAATTCCCCTTCAAACATCATACGGCTTTCACTGCTGGTATTCTTCAAAGATACATCTATAATAACAAACTTGGCACCTTCTTCCGAACCTAGTTTTACATACTCATTGATATAGAGCGAGTTTTTTATCGTACACGAGTTAACTGTAACAGCAAAATGCCCGATATCAGCTGTTTCATTTATAGCGACTTTGTTCCCTTTAATATTCGGATTATTGCCATCAACAACAGATTCTGTCCTATTACTGTTTATATATGTTGGAGAGCTGCTTTCATTTGACTTTCTCATGTTGAAAAAGAGTATCGCAGCGATTATTAACCATGCAAAACCATAAAATCTTGCCTTATTAGAATAGCCTTTATTCAGTAACAACCATACAAATATATACGGCACAATGATAATCCCTACCACTAAGCCTATACTTACTTTCTTTGCAACGGGGCCTGTAACTTCATTGTTCATTGTTATCTCCTTTTAAAACATCTCCATTATATTTAAATATTGTTTTATATCTTTCATCTCATAATATCCAATTCTCTCGAAACAGATTGTTTGGCTGCGCAATGCTGCAAGAAGCGAGAACATTCTAAATCTCCCGCATCCTCTCCATCATCTTCACCAAAGCCTTCTCATGCCTGCTAACAATCCGCTTGACCATCTTATTCGGCGGATGGATAATGCTCCTCCCCTCTCTATTCACCCCACCGATCTCAATCAGCATCGCCGGTACATCCAGGCTGTGATAGAAGAAGTTGCGGGCATTCCCCACCTTGGAAGTGCTATTCTTGTGCAGCGAGTAAGTGCCTGGCCGATAGTCCCGTGGCACATTTTGCGCATAGAACTCAGCCAAATCTTGCAGAGCCAGGAAGTCCTCCCTGGGCTCATCCACAGCCGGCAGAAAGATCGTCTCATTTAGAGCGCCGGTTCGGGAAGAATGATAGAAGATAGCCAGATCAAAAGTAACTTTACGTCCCAAGGCGATGATAGCCTGGACTTCCTTTTCCGAAGCAGGCTGCGGGCCTTTGTAAAAGGGGCTGAGATGATCGTTTTCGGTATCGAGTTCCCAAAATACGGGATAATTGCGGTTCAGATCCACCCCATCGGTGCGCAGATCGAGCTTGCCATTGCCATCGGTATCGCGGTTGTTCTTGCGCTTGGTGCGGGTGAGGTTTGCGCTCACCACCCTCCAACCTTCCGGATTCAGGCTGGGCACGATCCAGAGTTTGAATTCATCCAATAGTTTGTGCACTTGGGGCTCTTTGTGATAGCGTTCACTGAGGCTTTCAAAGAGCTGAAAGGCCAGGGCTACGCCCAGGATTTCATCGCCATGATGCTGGCCGATGATCAGGATATTGCGTTGCCCTTTGCCCAATTCGATAGCGTGAATAGGGAGATTTTCCGTTGCGGTAAAGCCGATAATGCGATGCATCAGGAGTCCGGGATGGCGCTGGGCCAGCTCGTTCATTTTGGGCACCAAATCCTGAGGGGCAGGATAGGCCGAGGCAATAGGATACTCATTCACTCCCTGATAGGCGCAGGAGGCCAGAAAGAACAGGGCAAAAAGGGGAATTCCAGAGCAGCAGAGCTTCAGCATCACGTCACCAAACTCACTCATCCGGACCCTCCCAAGCTTGAGCGATCTCATCCAGAGAAAAGCCCTTGCGAAACAGAGAGGCATAGACCTTCTCTTTGGCTTTCCAGGGCTCCTGGGCACGGTGTTTATAGAGCAGCTTTTGGATCTGTTCTCTCAAAAGTTCTCTGTTTTGCTCAGGGTCTTCAAGTTCTTGCAGGATAGGCTCATAGAGCGAAGGTGGGATGCGCTGTGCATAGAGCTTTTCGATGATGGCGCGTTTGCTCTTGCCCCGCTCAAAGAGGCTGCGGATCAGAATTTCGGCAAAGCGGGCATCATCCAGATAAGTCTTTTCTTTACAAAGCGTAATGCACTTGTCAATGATGCTTTTGTGATAGTCCTTGCGACCCAGAAAGAGGCGGCATTGATGCTCGCTGTGCTCTGCCCTGGCCAGATATTCCGTGATCTGCCACCAGGCCTTCTTTTCCAGCTCTGAGATCAGGTCTTGGGCTTCTGCCTCGGATATCTCGGCCTCACAGGAAAGGGGATATAGTCTATGGAGGGTCCTGAGGCTCAGAACCCCCCAAATTTCGTCGTTAAGGCTTAGATAAGCCGAGCGTTCACTCTTCTTCCAGTACTTCAGCTTCATCGTGAACTGGTGGATCGGTGAATTCTGCCGGTGTCACTTTTATACGTAATTTCTCTTCTATCTCTTTCATGATCTCGGGGTTTTCGGTGAGATACTGTTTGGATTTCTCCGTACCCTGACCCAGCTTTTCATCGTTGTAGGCATACCAGGAACCGCTTTTCTTGATGATATCGTGCTGCACAGCCATATCCAGGATGATATCCAGATGCGAGATCCCTTGTCCAAAGATGATGGGGAATTCCACATTTTTGAAGGGTGGAGCAAATTTGTTTTTTACCACTTTCACCTTGGTGCGGGCTCCGATGATCTGATTATCTGCCCCAGGGTCTTTAATAGCACCGCCATAGCGGATCTCCAGGCGCAGGGAAGAGTAGAATTTCAGCGCCACGCCACCGGTGGTGGTCTCAGGATTCACAAAGGCAGGAGCGCCGATCTTGATGCGGATCTGATTGATAAAGATCACCGAGGTATTGCTCTTGGAAACTATCGCCGTGAGCTTGCGCAGGGCCTGGCTCATGAGACGGGCTTGGAGGCCTACGTGGCTATCTCCCATATTTCCTTCGATCTCGGCCTTGGGTACCAAAGCGGCCACGGAGTCTATGATGATGAGATCCACAGCAGAGCTGCGCACGAGGGTTTCGGTCACTTCCAGAGCTTGCTCTCCCCCATCCGGTTGGGAAAGCAGCATGTTATCTGTCTGCACACCGAGGCGTTTGGCGTAGGAGACGTCAAGTGCATGTTCGGCATCTATAAAGGCGACGGTGCCGCCTTGTTTCTGACATTCTGCGGCAATGTGCAGAGAGAGGGTGGTCTTACCACTGGCCTCTGCGCCATATATTTCGATGATTCTGCCTCTGGGAATGCCACCGATGCCCAAAGCGATATCCAGGTTAAAAGCTCCGGTGGGAATTACTTCCACAGCTTGGATGGGTTTGTCGCCGAGGCGCATGAGGGTGCCCACGCCGAATCTCTTCTCGAGCTGAGACATTGCGGTTTTCAGGGCTGCATTCTTATTCTTATCCAGCATTATACCTCCGTATATTTTAGATTATATTGTTCGATGATATCGTATCTGGGGCCCTCGGGACGCAGCGTACTGCGGTATAAGGCGAGAGTATCCCAATAAGTTTCTTCAGTTTTGAGTGTCTGAGTCAGGACAGAGCGTTCAAACTCCGGACTTTGCAGAGCTTTGATCCGTCCCAGGGTCACATGCAGTTTCAATTTCTTGGCGTCGGCATCTATCCCCAGTGCACGCATACTGTTCAGCAATTGGCGATTAAAATGCGACAGCTCTTTTTCATCGCCAACGAGCTTCAGCCAGATCAAGCGGGGCTCGCGATGAGGGAAAAGGTCAATGCCTTCTACCTTTAGCTTGATGGCACCAAGCTTTGAGGCCTGGGCGGAGATCAGCTCTTTTAAGTCCTCTACCTGATGCTCTGCCACTTCACCGATGAAATTCACCGTGAGATGCAGATTTTCAGCCGGCACCCAGTTTATGCCCTTGTGCTTTATGCTCTGCAAGGCCTGAAGGGATTTGACCATCTCCTGGTGCAAAGAAAGAGGTGGTTGGAGGGCGACAAAGAGACGCATCAGCGTTTGTATCCGATATCCATGAGGAATTTTTTGCGGTTGTTGATGTCTGTATCCAGCTCCACACCTTTGGGGGAGGAACCATCGATCACGCCCAGGATACCACGTCCCTGCTCGGTTTGGGCCACGATCACCTGCACGGGATTTGCCGTAGCGCAGAAGATCTGCACCACTTCACGACAGTCTTTGACAGCGGGCAAGACGTTGAGCGGAAAAACAGCTCTCATCACAATGATGAAGCTGTGTCCGGCAGCGATAGTGCGCATATTTTCCACCGCGATCTCGATCAAACCCGTATCTGTGCCATCTTTGCGGATCAGGCAGGGGCCGGATGCTTCGCAAAAAGCCAGGCCAAACTTGATACCGGGAACGCTATTGACCATAACCTCATAGAGGTCTTCCACAGTCTTGATAAAGTGGCTCTGCCCCAGAATGATATTGCAATCTTCGGGAAAGTTTAGTTGCAGGGTTTTTAATTCCATCTGATACCTCGTCTGGCATATTATGATAATTCATGAGAAATAAATCTGCGTGGGATGTCAAGCTAAAATATGACTGGCTTCCCGAGGCAGGTAATCTAGCGATTTTAAAGGATAGATAGTGTCGGGATTGGTTCCGTAACACTGGCTTTGCCTTCGACTTGCTTTTAATTAGTGTTCGACTCGAGTTCAAGGCAAGTTAAAAACAAGTCGAAGCCAGAGGCGGCGGGCCTACTGGATTGGATGCGTCTCGCGTCCAACAAGGCCGCAGGCCTTGATAAACCAGGAGTAAGCCCCAGAAAAAGGGAACAGGTCTTAAGATAGGAAAGGAAGTAAGCTTGAGCCAAAATAGAGCACGTTCCGTGCTCTGCAGACGGGGACGTCTGCAATCCAGCAGGCCTTTCGCTCTTTCGAAGGAGGGGCACGCGCCGTCTGAAGACAGCGCTACGGATCCCCAACAAAAAACCGATACCCGAAGGTACCGGTTTTTATATTCAAACCTTAAGCAGGTTTTATTTCTTTAGTTCGGCGGTCTTGATGCTATCTGCCTTTTTGGGCTTAATCGTGGATTCTTCCACGAATTGGATGATAGCCATCGGGGCATTATCGCCCTTACGGAACCCGGCTTTTAACACTCTGGTATAGCCACCATTACGGTCTGCAAAGGCTGGGGCTATTTCGTCAAAGAGTTTTTTCACCAGGTCGCGATTGCCGAGGACGCTGTAGGCCAATCTACGGGAATGCACGGTGTCGTTCTTTCCGTAAGTAATCAAGCGTTCTACAAAGCGTCTCATTTCCTTGGCTTTGGCCAGGGTGGTATTGATCTGGCCATGTTCGACCATGGATTTGACGAGGTTTCTCATCATCAGGCGTCTGGCATCGGTTTCACGTCCGAATTTTCTTCCTTCAAGTCTATGTCGCATTTTTCACCTTCTTTTTGGAGCTGGGGACCGGTTTTCGCGGGGTGATGGGAGCTGCTTTTTCCTTTTTGGCGGGAGCCTTTTCTGGCGGGGTTTCAATCTCCGCTTCAGGATTTATGGGCTCGGGTGAGATGATGCCACGGCTGCGGGCTTCCTTGATTTTGTTATAGATGCTTTGTACATCCATACCCAGTTCCAGATCATATTTTTTGAGCTTTTGCACGATCTCTTCGAGCGATTTCTTACCGAAATTGCGGAATTTTAGCATTTCCGCTTCTGTCTTTTCTACCAATTCACCGATGGTCTCAATGTTTGCCTGTTCCAGGCAATTAGCAGCCCGTACGGTGAGTTCGATTTCTTTGACGCTCATGCGCAGAATGCGCTCTTTTTCTTCGAGATCGGGATCAAGCTCGATATCACGAATATATTCGGGTTCGGTCTCAAACAGACTGATTTTAGCGGCCATATCCTTGAGGATTTTGGCGGCCAAAAACACTGCTATCATAGGCTCTACGGCACCATTGGAATGAATCTCCAGAATCAGCCTGTCAAAGTTCATACGTTCTTTCACGCGCTGGTGACTCACGGAGAAATTCACTTTCAGAATCGGAGAATAGATGCTATCTATGGGAATAAAGCCCAAGGCTTTCCCTTCCGGATTCTGACGGTCTGCGGATACATAGCCGCGGCCGATGCCTACGATCATCTCAATCTTAAGATCGATATCTTCGGTTACTTCCAATAGATACAAGTCTTTATTGATAATCTTGACGTGAGCATTTTCCTGGACCATGCTGGCGGTGATAATTCCCTTGCCTTTACTCTCCAGTACGATGGTGCTTTCTTCCACGGAGGAAGCTTCGATCACGAGCTGTTTGATTCTCAGGATGAGATCCAGATAATCTGAATTTGTGCCTGGAATCGGTGTAAATTCGTGATGCAAACCTTCGA